>DAHXMR010000198.1 GCA_027371655.1 Microcaldota archaeon | reverse complement strand
GTTCCGCGGCGCCAACCTCATGCACGGCGATTTGCCCGACCCCGTGCTCGAAAAGATATTGCGCCTCGAGCGCAAGATGGCGGATTTGGAAAAGCGCGTGCAGCAGAAGAAAATCTAGCGCGGGCGCCAAACGACTTTTTTGCCCTTGTTGAAAATCCGGCCGCCCTTCTTTTTTCCAGCCCAGCGCGCGGCGTGCAGCACTCCCGCGGCGGCGATTTCGGACGGCGAGAGCTTGCGGGCGCTT
Organism: Microcaldota archaeon; assembly: GCA_027371655.1. Next base: position 2,687 of record DAHXMR010000198.1, on the reverse strand, counting down.
TTCTTGAATCCCTTGAAGCCCATCTCGCTTCCGTAAGCGGTTATCCCAAGATTCAGCACGCCCGCGTGCCTTCGCGAAACGTCCTCGAAAAACCGCCTCAGCGTGGGAGAGACGGGGTGCTTGAACTTGGCGGAGGGCACTATCGCATAAGTTCCGCCTATTTTTTGGTCAAGCCAATAGTCGTCCATCGTGACGTGCGGGGGCATCGGCGACAAGTTCAACGCGTCTTCGCGCCTCAAGGCGTAAAGCATGCCCCACAATCCCTGCGGCAGGCCCAATTTTTTGTCGATGCCCTCAAGCTTGCGCATGATGCGGCTTGTGCCATCTTCGGCAACGTGAAGCCTCCTGCCCACTGCAACGCGCGCTCCTTGCGCAACCGCTTTTTTCAGCGCGTTGATTGCGCCGCCGGCGGGCATGACGTCGGCATCCATGAAAACAAGCGTGCCCCCTTTCGCAAAGCGCACGCCCGCGTTCCACGCGCTTGACTTGCTTGCCGTTTTCAATTCGACAAGCCGCACCTGCGGGTGGCTTAAGGCGATTTGCCGCACTATCTGCGGCGTGCGGTCGGTGCAGCCGTTTGCGACAACGAGGATTTCCTTTCCAACGCCTTCGGCGAGCCTCTGCCGCAATGCGTGGCGCACGCCGCGGGCGATGGTTTTTTCCTCGTTTCGCGCGGGGATGATTATCGAAACAACGTCGCGCTTTGCGGCTTCCATCCTCAAAGCGCCTACTTCCGCTTGAACTGCTCAAGTTCAATGATGTTTATCCTGCTGATTACCGAAACGCTTGAAAGCAGCACGAGCAGGAACAAAAGGAGGAAATACGACTTTTGGCCCATCGGCGTCGAGGAGTCGGAGCAGAATTGCAAAATGAACAAAAGCACTATCGCGGAATAAGCGAACACTTCCGCCTTGCCCAATCCCTTGAAGAAATCCCTGAACATGTTTTGCGCATCGCCTCCCTGGAATGATTGGGGGGCGGTTTGCATTAAAAAAGTTTTTATTGCATACGCCCCGAAAGTTTGCTTGCGATAAACACTTGAAACTCCACTTTTTGGGCGGCGCGCGCGAAGTCGGCCGCAGCTGCGTTTTCCTGCAGGCAAGCCGGCTCAACCTTCTTTTGGACTGCGGAGTGAAATTCAATTCGGAAACCAAGTTCCCCCTTGCTCCCCCCGAAAACCCGCACGCGATAGTCGCCACGCACGCGCATTTGGACCACACGGGGTTTTTGCCGCGCATCGTTTCCGACCGGCATTTGCCCTGGCTTTGCACACCCCCCACGCGCGCCCTTGTCGAACTTTTGCTCGAAGACTCGTTGCGGGTGTTCCAGGCCCGCCACGTAAAGCCCTACTACTCGGAAGCCGAGGCAAGGCGTACGGCAAGCCGCGCCACGTGCATAGGGTTCGAGGAGGAGTACGAGTTCTTCGAGGGCACGCGCATCAAGTTCTACGACGCCGGCCACATTTTGGGAAGCGCGCAGGCATTGATTTCCCCCAAGGGCGAGGGAGGAAAAACGGTCCTTTACACGGGGGACATAAAACTTTCCGAAACCCAGTTGCACAAGGGCGCGCAGGCGCCGAAGGAAACGGTTGGCGCGCTTGTGATGGAAAGCACTTATTCGGGGAAGGAGCACGAGAACAGGCTCGACTTGGAAAAAAGGTTTTGCGAGGACGTGCAGCAGGCGCTTGACAAAAAGCAGCCCGTGCTCATCCCCTGCTTTGCAATCGACCGCACGCAGGAAGTGGCCGAAGTGCTGCAAAAAAACGGCATCAACGGCGAAGTGTACATAGACGGCCTGGGGCAGAAGGTTTACGACGCGATGCTGGAATACCCGGAATTCCTCAAGGATTTGCAGGGAATCAAAAAAAGCCTGAAACAGTCGCACTTTGCAACGGAGAAAACGCGCAAAAAACTGGGCACAAGCCCGTGCGTGATAATTTCAACCGCGGGAATGCTGGACGGCGGGCCCGCGCTCTCGTATTTGCGCAGGATGAACACGCTTGGCAGGGGCAAGGTGTTCCTAACGGGGTTCCAGGTGAAAGGCTCCAACGGCAGGATGCTCGTCGACGAGGGGGCGCTGAAATTCAACGGCGCGAAAACCGCCGTGAAGCTGGAAGTGCGGCAATACGATTTCTCCGGCCACGCCGGCGACGCGGAACTTGTCGACTACGCCAAACGGCTGTCGCCCGAAAAGGTGTTCTGCATGCACGGCGAGGAAGCCGGCTGCGTCTCCCTAGCACAGCGCCTGCGCGACGACCACGGATTGGACGCGGTGGCGCCGAAGCTTGGGGAAAGCTTTGAGATTTAAACCAAACAACGCATTAGACTTCCGGTTGAGAATCGTGTTGAACCTTTTTCGTTGGCGGAAGCCCAAACCCGCGCGAGAAGCAGCCAGCCCAAAAGCAGTTGCGAACGAAGCGCCGCCCCGAAGAACCGTCAAGGTCGTACTCAAACAGATTGGCGGCGAATTATTGCCGCATTACAAAGTCCGCGTTGGCGGCAATGTTTCGGAAATCCAGGCAAACAACGAATTGAAGCGGCTTCTTGCGGCAAAAACCAAGGACAATCTTTTCGTCCTGAAAAAAGGGAAGTCCACAATCGTCCTTTTTGGTGACGCGCACGATTACCAGCTATCGCGTTCTTCCGAAACGTGGCAGAAAATGCTGGATTATTTTGAAAAGATAAGCA
>DAHXMR010000137.1 GCA_027371655.1 Microcaldota archaeon | reverse complement strand
GAATAATGGGAAATTATTACGCTTTTGCAGGCACCTTGTTTTTTCTTTTTGCGGCGGTTGCAAGCATCGCATCCGCAAGCTTGTTTACAAACTCTTCTTTGAAAAGCCCTATCCTTTCGCTTTCCTCAAGCGATGCGAGGCGTTCGAGCCTGTGCTTGCTGCTCATGAGCCCGAAGAGCTTGCGCGGCCGGCTTGGTTCGCGGGGCGCCATTGCCGCAATGAGGTCCCGGAATTTTTCCGAGTGCTTGGCGATTCCGCGCGGCATCGCCCGATAGGGGCAGTAAACCTCCACCACATGCTGGTTTTTGGGGTAGGGCCTGCCCAGGCGCTGCACGCTCATGCCCGGCCTGCGCGTCAGTTTTTCATCCGTGTTGTGGAACGAGAAAACTTGCGCACCGCTGTTTTCCCGGGCTATTTGCCGCACCGCGTTCAGGCGGCGCCGTTCGTAATCCGCGTCCTTGTGCCAGGGCACGCCGCCGAGCCTCGCGGGGATTTTCCTCACTTCCACCTCGAAGCCCCGCAATGCAAGAGCACCGGCGACTTCCGGAGCCATGCGGAACGCCACAACCTCGTTGGGATGCTCGTTCCTCACGAGGATTATCTTTCGCGCAGTGCGTGACGAAGGCTTCATTCCGGACAGCTCATCCCTTGATTACGCCAAGTGGAACCAGCTTGGCAACTATCTTGCACAGCCCGGCGTCTTCTACCGCGCCGACAACATCCGATACGTCTTTGTAAGCCCCGCCCGCCTCTTCCGCCAAAGAGTCTGGGCCACCTGCTTTCACCGCCATGCCAAGGGCTTCCATTTGCTTTTGCACTTCGGTGCCACGGAATTGCCGCAGCGCCTCGTGGCGGCTCATCGTGCGGCCAGCCCCGTGGCAAGTCGAGCCCCATGTTTCTTTTGCGCCCTCCAAACCGCACAACAAGTAAGACGAAGTGTTCATGCTCCCCGGAATAATCACGGGTTGCCCGACCGCGCGGTACGCGGCGGGAACGTCGGGGTGGTTTTTCCAGAATGCGCGCGTTGCGCCTTTGCGGTGCACGCAGAGTTTTTTCCTTTTTCCGTCGACGTCGTGTTCTTCCATTTTTGCGATGTTGTGGGCGACGTCGTAGACG
>DAHXMR010000110.1 GCA_027371655.1 Microcaldota archaeon | reverse complement strand
GTTCGGCGGCTCGGGAGAAGGCTTCAGGCAGATAGAGCGCGCGGTGCGCGAGTTCCGCAAATGGGGCATCGGGCTCATTCTTGTTTCCCAGGTGCTTTCGGACTTCGTGGGGGAAATCAAGGCAAACATCGGAACCGAAATACAAATGCGCACGAAATACGACGGGGACCTCGACCGCGTGAGGCTGAAATACGGCGAGGAAGCGCTGCAGGCGGTGGTTCGGCTGCCAATCGGCGTGGGAATGATGCACAACTCGGATTACAACAGGGGACTGCCGTTTTTCGTGGCGTTCAGGCCGCTTTTGCACAACATCACGCGCCTGTCCGACGAGGAAATCGCGAAACTTGGGGACTACGACGCCAGGCTCGGGGAGTACGCAAAGCGGATCAAGGACGCCGAGGCGGGGGGAATGGACATGTCCGACTCCAAGCTGGAACTGTCGCTTGCCGCGGAGAAGCTGAAAACCGGGTCGTTCAACGTCGCCGAAATCTACTTCGAATCCCTTGAAAAGAAAACCCGCTCAATTGCGGCGAAATAGCCGCGGTTGTCAAGTTTTTTATACGCGGAACGGGTTCTATTTGCGCAATTGGGAAGCGCTATTGCAAGCCAAGAAAGTTTTTAGCCATTTTTTGGCTTGCAAGATTGCAAACCATGCGAAAAAGCCGAAAGACTTTCGTGGTTTGCAATAAAACGGAAAACGGTTGTTGGGCACTTATGGGCATTCTTGACGGGATTTTGGGCAAAAAACCCCAGAGCACCGAGGACGCCGAGGCGGCGGAACAGGCGAAAATAGACGCCTCGCTCAAGTCCAGCGAAGAGCTTTACGAAGCGCAAGCCCCTTCCGAACCCGCGGCGGCGCAGCCCGAAGAAGGCGCCGAGGGCGGGCGCAAAAGCGGAGGGAACTTCTCGCAGGTAATACGGCTGCAGGCGCAGGTGGACACGCTTGCCGCGCAAATACAGGCCCTGAAGGAACAGCGCGCCATTTACGACGAGAAATTCGCGCGCGCGAACGAGTCCGTCGGCGAACTGCGCGCGCTTATGCTTGACGCGGAAAAGGACTCGCAGGAAATCAGGGTCAACGCCGAAAAAGCCGTTTCACTTATAGAGGCCGTGCAGCCCGACAAGCTCCTCTCGGAAGTCCGGCGCGTGGACTCCAAAACCGAGGAACTGCGGGCGCGCAACGAAAAGAACGAGGCCGTCCAATCGCAGATGACCGACGACGTCAAGGAACTGAAAAGCAAGCTCATAGTTTTCGGCACAAGCGAGGAAACCCTCCTGAAGCTGCAGGAGGAGGTCAAGCGCGAACTCGACGAAATAAAGAAAAGCGAGGCCGTGATACAACGGCACTCCGAAAAGGTGGAAGCGATTTTCGCGGAAGTCGAAAAGGACTTCGCAAACTACAAGCGCCTGGCCGACCAGGTGCAGACCGTGTCCGACGCGCTGCGCGAACTCGTGCGCGACTTCGACAGCCTGCGCGTGCGCTCGGAGGGATTCGCGACCAAAAAGGAATTCTCCGACCTGCGCGCCGCGACCGACGAAAAAATCGTGGAAGCGGACAAGCAATTGAAGGCCACCGAAGGCCTCAAGGACCTCGTGGTCGCCGAGGCGCAGGCCGAAGTCGAGCGCATGAAGGCCGAAATCGCCGAAAAGGTCGCCAAACTCGACGAATCGCTCTCGTCAATACAGGCCAACTACGAAAAAACCGCCAAACTCGTGGACCAATCCAACGCCACCGCGCAGGCGGTGCGCAAGGAACTCGACGGCCACACCAAGAAAATCGAGGACAAGTTCGAAAAATTCGAGGACCAGACCATGGGCTTCGAGAACAAGTACGACGGCCTCGAAAACGAGATTGCCGGCGTTGAAACCCGCCTCTCCGACCAGCTCATAGAGGAGGGCAAGGACACCCGCAAAATGCTCACCAAGCTGCAGGCGACTGCCAACGCGATGGGCGAAAAATACGAGGACTTCAAAAAACGCGTGCAGCACTCCGAAAAAGCCACGGCCGCCCTCGAACGCGAAGTCGCGCGCCTCAAGGCAAAGGCGGCCAAATAAAGCCCGTTTTGGGCTCCCTTCTTTTCAGCCCGCGACTTTTGCCGCAACAAGCGCGAGCAACCCGTAGTGCAAAACGCGGGAAACAATCAAATAAAGCGCGAATTTTTTTGAGTCCATCTCCGTCAAGCCCGCCACGAAGGTCATCGCGTCGAACACGGGGGAACTTGGGATTATCCCGAAAAGCAAAATCGCAAACGGGCCGTAAGAGTCCATCGCCGCCTTCGCGCCCGCAATCCCCTTTTCCCCGACGAGCTTTTCCACGAAACGCCTGGAAAACCATTTGGCGATGAAAAAATTCAAAAGCGCCGCCAAAAAAGCGGCGGCCACGGAGACCGCGACGACCGGAAAAACGTTCCCGGAAAGCGAAACGGTGGAGACGAAAAAAGCGTCCGTGGGAAACGGCAGTATCGTGCTCCCGACGAACACCCCGGCGAACACGCCAAGCAAGCCGTACGCGGCAACGAAGCCCTGCATCTGCGCGTGCAAGCCGGGAAAAAGGCCGGAAAAGAACTTCATCGCAATAACCATAAGCAAAATCGAGCCGATGCCGAACAGGGTGGCGCGCAATATCTCGGAATGCTTCATCTGGAAAAAATCACATCCACTTGCCCAACGCGGCTTGTTGCTTGTCTATGGCTGCGTCCGTTGAAAACGCGCGCGAAAGCGCGCCGCGCACGCGCTCGGGCGAAAACTCGAATTCCCCGCACATGTATTTTTCCAATTCCGCGGCATTGGGCGGCTTGAACTCCAAATCCTTTTTTTCAACGTCGAACGTGCCGGGATGCAGGAAGATTTTCTCCACCTCCCGCCAGTTCCCGATTTCGCCCTTGCAATCCGAAAGGCAATCCTCGAACGAATCGGGATGCGCCAAAACAAGCTTCAAGGCCTTCTTGGCGCCAATCCCATAAACGCCCTTGTTGAAGTCCGTGCCGCTCAAGATACCAATCCACACAAGCTGTTTCTGGGAAATGCCAAGGCGCGACAAATTCCCGGGCAAGTCGAAGCGCTCGGGAACGACGTCCACGAAAGTGTTCCTGTGGGGAAGCTTGCGCTTCCCCGAAATCGCAAGGTTGCGCACGAGGATGGGCGCGCCGAAAAGGAGGGAATCGAAGTCCTGGGAACAAGCGGCAATTGCAACGCCCTGTCGGCACATGTGCGAGCACTGCGCCTCGCCCTCGCCTTTTGCCTGCACCCAGGGCACGCCCAGCAATTCGAGGAGCTTTTGGCTCTGCCCTATCATTTCCGAATTCAAATGCGTTGTTTGCATCGCGTACGTGCGCATTTCCTCCTCTTCTCCCGCCTCGGCGGCTGCCTTGAATTTTTCCAAGGCGTCCTGCTTGCGCTCGCCCCGCTCCTGCACCGTGCGCGCCTTCAAAATCGAGGGCTTCCCGTCGAAAACAAAAACGGGCTTGACGCCTTTTTCAAGAAAACTGCACGTGCGGTAGAACAAGCCGCTCAAATGCGAGGTGGCCCTGCCCTTGGAGTCCATCAATGGCGTGCCGTCGCGCTGGCGGATTATGCTCAGGAACTGGTAAAGCGAGTTGAAGGCGTCCACCGCCACAACCCCCCGAAGCTCGTCGAAGGAAACCTCCCTTTTCTCCAAAATGTCGCCGATTTTTGCGCCCAACTCAAAACACCCAGAAAACCCAAAATCGCGGCAAAAGCCGGGCTTCAAGAAATGAATTAAATGCCTTTGTCTTATAATAATTGCACAACGCCCCAAAAAGCGACAGCGGGGCACGGCGGCTTGTCCGCCCCTTTGGAGTTGAAAAATTCTTTGGCTTATCGTGAATGCGACTTGTGCGGACGGCCCGCGGAAACCGAGGCAATAGTTGAAGGCGCGCGCGTGTCGGTGTGCGCCAAATGCGCGCGCTTCGGCAGCGCGGTGAAAAAACCGCCAGTCGTGCGCATGTCCGGCGCGCCCCTTGCAAAGCCGCTTGCCGAATACTCGCTTGCCGAAGGATACGGCAGGATTATCGTGGAAGGCCGCGAAAAGCACGGGCTCACCCGCAGCGAGCTTGCCGGCAAACTGTTCATCTCCGAGCACGAGCTTGCCCGACTCGAGGAGGAAAAGCTAAAGCCCCGCGAGCAGGTCGCGCGCAAGCTCGAGCGCGAGCTGAAAATAACGCTCGTCTCGGAAGCGCAAACCAAAGCATCGGGCTCGGAAGTCGAAAGCTCGAAGGACCTCGAAAAAATGCGCCTCAAAAACCTGAGCGGCTCAGGCGGCCTCTCGCTTGCCGACGTCGTCTCGATAAAACATAAACAATAACGCGCTCCCGCGCGGAAAGGCGGGCGTGCCCAAAAAAAAGGCGCCGCTTTACAAATTATTTTTATTCACTTAGTGATGCGTGCAAAATGCCCAAAACCAAAAAAAACACGCGGACAATGCTGGCAATCGCGCTCACCGCACTGTTTTCCGCGGCGCTCTTCTTCGCAATAGGCTACTCTTCGCTCGAGGGCCTCACCAAGGGCATCCTGATGCTTTCCGTCCTCGTGCTGTCGGGAATGCTTTTGGAAAAGCTTTCCGGCCTCGAGGGATGGTACGGAGTACTGATGCTTCGCGGCAAAAAGGGCCTGGGGTTCATGCAGGCGCTTGCCGACCGGGACCCCAAGTTCTGGCGCGAATTCTGCGACTTCGGCCTCACACTCGGATTCGGCCTGCCCTACGGGTGGCTCTTGTTCTCGAAAACGCCAAGGAAATTCGCAAAGCACGCCGGCATCATCGCAATACTCGCATTCCTCGCATTCTTTTACCCCCTGGTCGCTCAAAGCGGGCGCGGCTTGGGCGTGCCCGCAGCCGCAACTTTCGCCGCGCTTGCAAGCGCAGGGCTGCTTGCCGCGGGCGGGCTGTTTTTGGCGGGCTTCGCGGGGCTTTTGTCGAACACCATAAACATCCTCGCCGTCCCAAACGCGCCGGCGGGCGTGATGCTGGTCATTCCCGGGCTCACCGTGCCCTGGCACTGGATAGTCGCGCTCATAATCGCGGCCGGGGTGCACGAAATCTCGCACGGCATACTCGCGCGGGCCGAGGGCTTGGAAGTCAAAAACTCCGGGGGAATCCTTTTGGGCTTCCTTCCCATAGGCGCCTTCGTCGAGCCCGACGAGGAAAAATTCAAGAAGCTCGCGATAATGAAAAAGCAGAGGATACTCGTCGCCGGCACCACTGCGAACTTTGCAACCGCGCTGGTTTTCGCGCTCCTGCTTGCGCTTGCCGCAACCGCGCCAATCCAAGGCGCGCTGTCAGGGGGAATAAGCATAAGCTCGGTTTCAAACACAAGCCTCGCCGCGCAAACGCTTCACCCCGGCGACATTCTGGTTTCGATGGACGGAAAACCCGTTTCGAACGCCGCGCAATTCGGCCAAATCCTGCTTTCGCAAAACGGCTCCGAAAACGTTTCCATAAAAACCGCGGAAATGGCAAAGGAGCAAACGTTTGCCGCAACCGAACTCGTGATAGCGGCGGTGGCAAACACCACGCCCGCGCAAAACTGCAACGGGCTTTCCAAGCTCAACCCGTTCAACGGATGCTTCTTCGCCTATTCAATCGCCTGCAGCAAGGCGCAAATCGCCTGCCCGCCCCAAGCGCCGCAGCCCCCCGCAAGCAACGTGCTTGCCGCGGGCGACGCGCTTCTGGCAATAGACGGAAAACCGGTTTCGACGGTGGAACAAATGCGGGCAGGGCTTTCGGCAAAATCGCCGGGCCAGAAAGTGACCCTGCTCACCGGCCGCGGCGAAAAAACGCTTTATCTTGACGCAAACGGCAAGCTCGGAATCGTTGCCGCCGAAAAACCCGCGATAACTTTCGAGGAAAAACCCAAAGCCGGGCTCGAGGGCGCATACTACGCATACGCGCTGCTTTCGGCAATACTTCTTTCAACGATGCAGCTCAACCTCGCCCTCGCCGTGATAAACCTGCTGCCCCTGTTCATCACGGACGGCAGCCGCATCATCTACGAGGAGCTCATGTGCCGCCTGAAGGAGCCTTACGAGGGAAAGGGGCAGAAAACGCTTTCCGCAAAAATCGCGGTGCTCGCAGGCATGGTCACGGTCGCGCTTTTGTTAATAAATCTCATCGTGCCAAACCTGTAAAGCGGACTGCAAAAGCCAAATCATAATTCGCGCGGGGTTTGGGAAAATATGCTTGCCTCTAACAAGGATGTTTTGGAGTACCACTTCCACGGCAAGCCCGTGGTGAACATCCTTAGGACGGACAAGTACGACAAGTACTTCACCGTGCCGCGCCAGTATTCGGGCGCGAACGAGCCTTTGGAAAAGGGCTGGATTTACGCCGCCATAGGCACCCGCGACGTCTCCTCGTTCATAACGCTTGGTTTCGACAACAGCCAGCGCTACCTTTTCAACGAAATACGCTACAAGGACAAGACCTACCCCATCGGCGAGGGCTTTTGCAACGCGACAGCGACTTTTTACCCCGACCACTTGGAGGTTTCCGACGCGTTGCGCGAGCTTTCGTGGAAAAACGCCTCGCCAAACTACGACATCACGATGAAGGCCAAGGCCCCGGACTCGTCCAAGCCCTACGGGGAAATAACCCTGCACTATTCTTTCGAGGAAATCTCCCCGGACATCGGGAAATACAAATGCGTGTACGAGGAATTCGAAAACGTGCTCGCGTACTGGACGCTTTCCCCGGCAAAGGGAAGCCTGACCATCGATTCCAAAGGCGACCTCTCGCAATTCCGCCTGGGCGAGGCCGAGGACCTCGTGGGAAAAACCATCCAAAGCAAATTCGCGTACAACGAGAACATCCACTTCCGGGTCCCCATGATAGGCGAGGGATGGAACTGGACCATACTGGGATGCTTCAAAAACGAGGGGGACGAGCAGCCCAGCCTTTTCATAAGCTTCATGGAACAGGCCTACCTGCCAAGCCAGACCTCCAAAATCCCCCTGTTCGCCCAATTGTACGTGATAGACCTCGAAACGGGAACAAGCGAATTGTACAACGAGGCGGAGGCGAAACTGCGCTTCGACGGAGCCTCGCCCGCACTGGAAATACGGACCCCCAACGGGGAAGTGGAAATCTCGATAAAAACCAAAAGCGCCGCCGCGACCACAAAGCACAGCATACGCGGCGGGAAAATAATGGACATCCTCTTCCGCACCGACTACGACTACACCACGTTCCCAAGCGTTGCCGAAGTGAAAATCAACGGCAAAAAATACGACGCAATCGGCACCTCGGAAGTAACCGGGGCCGAACGCTTCTGCTACTGGATATGAAACGCCCGCCCCGGGCAGGGGGAAATCCCCCAAGAACCGGGTTCCAAAATACCATTAAAAACGCGCGTTGCGTTAAACAATCCATAAAGCAAAACGACAAAAATTGCAGGTGAAAACGATTATGCCGATACGTTCAGCGCTTGAAAAACTCAGGGACGCCTACGAGCGCCACTTCGTATTCAAGGCCCCCGAAGACGTGGAAATCTCCGGTTTGGACGCCCACGACAGGATGTTCAGGGAATCCCTGCGGGAAGAGGCCGAAAAAGCCCTTGAAAAAATGCGCCGCGAGCTGCCCGTCGAATCGTTCAAAATCCACGTCAAAGGCAGCATGCACGGCCAGGGAAAGCAGCGTTTCGAGCTTGCGGGCACGCTTTTGCTCGAGGACAACCGCGAACTCCACGCCAAAGTCGTGAACGAAGACCCGCTTTACGCGTTCAAGTTCCTCGTGCGCGACCTCGGAAGCGAGGTAAGGCGCAACAAAAGCAAAAAAGACAACAAGCCGAAAAGAAAGTTCTACAAATAAAAAAATCGTGTTGAAAAAATCAAAAGGGAGGATTGGTGGAAATGTTCAAGCACAAACTGGGTTTCGCCGCCATAATTCTGGGCGCGCTGCTTTTGGCGCTCTCGGCGTACCAAATCAACCAGTACATGTCCGCGGTGAGCCTCGCGTCCAACGCCAAGGCATTGGCCGAAAGCCAGATTGACGCCGCGGCCGCCGGAATGGGATTGACCGCCGACCAGATAGCCGCGTACAAGACGCAGATGCGCGACCAGATAGACGCAAGCACGATGACGTACTCGCTGATGGCGAATTCGCTTGTGCCCCCGATAGTCCTCGATGCAATATTCGGCATCGTGTTCGTCGCCGCGGGAGTATTCCTCACCGGAAGAGAATGCTGTGAGGCCGAAAAAGCGAAAAGCCGCAAATAAACCCCGCGGCTTTTTTCCCCTTTTTTCTCTTTTTTTATTTTTTCCAGCTTATTCTTCGCTTAGCCCACTTATTTCAAATAACCTTCGAACAGCCAGTCCGCGCCGGACTTTTCCCGCGCCACTTCCTTCGCCTTGCCAAGCCTCGCAAGCGCAAGCCTGGAAGCGAACGGGATTCCGCTTGCGAAAACCTTCGGGGAAACGAAAAGTAAAAACTTGTCCACCAAATTTTGCTCCAAAAAGGAAGAGAAAATGCCGTGCCCGCCCTCGGCAAGCAGGCTGCTTATCCCCATGCCCCCAAGGCGCCCGAGCAAAAAACGCAAGTCAACGTTGCCCTTGGAATCGGTTTTGCACGCCATTACCCGCACGCCCTTTTTTTCAAGCGCCCTGCGTTTGTGCGCATCGCAATTTTTTGAAACCGCCACCAACGCGTTCGAATCCGCGAAAACCTTCGCCCCCAAAGGCGAGCGCAAATCGGGGTCGAGAATCACCCGCAACGGCTGCCGCACGTTTTTCCTCCCCGGAATGCGCGCGGTAAGCCGGGGATTGTCCGCAAGCACGGTCCCGGCGCCCACGAGAATCGCGTCGCACTCCGCGCGCAGCTTGTGCGCGCGCCGCCTGCTTTGTGCGCTTGAAATCCAGCGCGGCGCCCCCGACCCTTTTCCCCCCGCAATGAATCCGTCGGAGGTGACCGCCGCCTTCAGCACGACAAACGGCCCGCCCGTTGAAACGAATTTCAAGAAACATTCGTTCAGCCGCCGCGCCTCTTGTTCCAGCACGCCGCAGGTTACCGAAATCCCGCTTTTGCGCAAGTTTTCCACACCGCCCGCGGCCTTCTTGTGGGGATCGCGAATGGCGCAAACAACGCGCGAAATCCCCGCGGCGATTATCGCATCGGTGCACGGCGGGGTCTTTCCGAAGTGGTTGCAAGGCTCCAAATTAACAAACAAGGCGGCGCACCGCGCCTTTTTTCCCGCATCCCGAAGGGCAAAAACTTCCGCGTGCGGGCCCCCGAACTTTTTGTGCCAGCCGCGGCCCACGATTTTGTCGCCTTTTACGACAACGCAGCCGACCATCGGGTTGGGGCTCACGTTGCCCCTGCCGCGTTCCGCAAGGCGCAATGCGAGACGCATGAATTTTTCGTCGGCGGAAGGCACGCAAAACACCAAAGCACAAAATCATACGCCGAGGAGGTGGCCAAGTTTCTGCTTTTTCACGCGCAGGTATCGCTCATCTTCCTTCGTTGGCGCAGTCTGCAGGGGAACACGCCGGGCGACTTTCACCCCCTCCTTTTTCAAGCCCTCCACCTTGCGCAAATTGTTTGTAAGAAGCCGCACCGAGCGCACGCCCAAATCCTCGAGTATCCGCGCGCAAACGTCGTACTTGCGCAAGTCCGCTGAAAAGCCCAGCTTGTTGTTCGCCTCGACGGTGTCCAAGCCCTTGTCCTGCAGCGCGTACGCGGCGATCTTGTTGAACAATCCGATCCCCCGCCCCTCCTGCCGCGAGTAAATAAGCACGCCGATGCCTTCCCTGGAAATCAATTCGAGCGATTTCACAAGCTGCGCCCCGCAGTCGCACCGCTTGGAAAAAAGCGCGTCGCCGGTCAGGCACTCCGAGTGGATTCTCACCAGGACATTCTCCTTGCCCGAAACGTCGCCTTTCACCAGGGCAAGGTAAGCGTGCTTCACGTCGGGGCTTTCAAATGCGATTGCGGTGAAAACGCCGAACTTTGTCGGAAGCCTAGCCTGCGCGCCGCGCCTCACCCCGCCCTTTTTCGTTTTCAGGGGCCCGCCGCCGTTGGCAACGCCCGCAAGGGAGTGCAGGTATTTGGCAATCAAGTCGATGGAAATTATCTTCAGCCCGTGCCTGCGCGCGAATCTTTTCAGGTCGGAAAGCCGCGCCATCGAACCGTCGTCGTTGATGATTTCGCAAATCACGCCCGCGGGCGCAAGGCCCGCCAGGCGCGCGAGGTCAACCGCGGCCTCCGTGTGCCCCCGCCTTCCAAGCACGCCCAATTGATGAGCGCGAAGCGGAAAAACGTGGCCCGGCCTCTTCAAATCCTCCGGCCCCCCCGAAAGAAGCGCCTTCACCGTGGCAAGCCGGTCGGACGCCGACATCCCGGTGGTCGTGCCAGCCTTCGCATCCACGCTCATGGTGAACGGGCTTGCCAACGCGTCGGAAACGCCCGCGAACCCGAGGAAATCCAGGCCCAATTCGTCAAGCCTTTGGGCCTCAAGGGGGACGCAAAAAAGCCCGCGCGCCTCGCGGATCATGAACGCGACGGAGGAAACCGAAGCCTTCTGCGCCGCAACGAACACGTCGCCCTCGTTCTCGCGCCACGCGTCGTCGACGACGATCACGGGCCTGCCCCGCCTCACGTCCTTCAAAACGTCTTCCACACTGGAAAAGGCCATACTGTTAAGTGACACCGCGGGCGCCTAAAAATAAAGCGGTCAGGGGGCTATTTCTTCAAAACCAAGTTGAGCTTGACCGCGGACTCGACCGCGCGCCTGGCATAGCCGTCAAGCCTCGACAGCGCCTGCGGCCGGGTGGCGCCGGGCCCGATTATGCCCAAGGCGACCGGCTTGCCGGATTCAAGGGACAAGTCCATTATCTTGCGCGCCGCGTGCTGGGCGACTACCTCGTCGTGCTGCGTCTCGCCCTCCAAAACCGCGCCCAAGGCGAACGGAAGTTAAAGCCGGGCGCGCAAATCACTTGCGCGGGGATGACGAACAACAATGAGTTCCCATGCCTCCCGGGCAATACGCCCGGGCCGCGCCATGACGGAAAAGGAGACTTCGGACCCGCCTCACACTCCCGGCCCCTTCGGGGGGCGCATGCATCTGGCAACGAATAAAAAACATCCCACCTTAGCTTTTTGCGATGGAACAGCCAGCCCAACCCAACAAACCGCGCAGCCGCCTATACAAAATAGCCGGCCGCTTCCACCGCATAGGCCGGGAAGTCGTCGGAGTGGGCAAGGACGTGCGCGAAATAAGCGAAATGCAGCGCCGCAAAATGCTCAGGTACGGCCGCATGCTGGGGCCCGGCCTCATCGCCGGCGCGGCCGACGACGACGCGGGCGGCATCGCGACCTATTCGATTGTCGGCGCGACGACCGGCTACGCGCTCTCGTGGCTGCTTTTGGTTTCCACGCCGATGCTGATAGTCGTGCAGGGAATGTGCGCGCGCCTTGGGAACGTCGCGCGCAAGGGCCTTGCCGCCGCGATAAGGGAAAAATTCGGCTTTCACGCGGCGCTTTTCGCAACGGCGCTGCTTGTGCTTGCGAACACCGCCACGATAAGCGCGGACATAGCCGGAATGGGCGTGGCATTGGAACTTTTGAGCGCGGCCGTGTTCCCCGGGGGAATATCGTGGCTCTGGTTTGTGATCCCCGGCACGCTGGTTTTGGGATACCTCATAGTCTACAAAAACTTCAACACCATCCAAAAGGGCCTGATGTACCTCTCCTTCGTGCTCGTGGCATACGTCGCGGCCGGCCTGATTTCAAACCCCGACTGGCGCGAAATCCTGCTGAAAACGTTCATCCCCAACGTTTCGCTGGATTCCACGTTCCTCATAGCCGCCGTCGGCCTGCTTGGCACGACGATTACGCCGTACCTGTTCTTCTGGCAGACGCGCACGGAAATAGAGGCGCACCGCGGAGTGGAGCAGATGAAGCGCGTGAAGTTCGACATCTTCGCGGGAATGGCCTACTCCAACCTCATCTCGTACTTCATAATAATTTCCACGGCGGTCGTGCTCTTCCCCCACTATAACCCGGCTGCAAACACGTTCGCAATAGGCGGGGAAACCATAAACGCAAGCGACCTTTCCGTGCGCGAAATCGCCCTCGCCCTCAAGCCCCTCGCGGGCGACTACACGTTCTACCTGTTCGCAATCGGGCTTCTGGCCGCGTCAACGCTCGCCATAATCGTGCTGGCAACGTCCACCGCCTACACCGTGTGCGACACGTTCGGCTGGGAAGTGGGCCTCAACAAGCGCACGTGGCAGGCAAAGCAATTCTACGCCGTTATCGCAAGCGCGCTTGGGGTGGGCGCCCTCGCGCTATTCATGGGAATAAACCCGCTTTTGGCAATGTTCTGGTCCCAGGTGCTCTGCGGAATAGCCGACCCCATAATGCTCTACTTCCTCATGCGCATAGTCACCGACCGCAGGATAATGGGCGAGCACGCGAACAGTTGGGCGGAAAACCTGGTGGGCTGGGCGACCTTCGCCATAATCGCCGGATTCGTCCTCATGATGGCCTACAGCGTGGCCGTCCACTGAAACGCCCTGCAGATGCAATCCCGCACCGTCAGCCAAGAATTTTAACCCCCGCGGGCTAAACCTACCCGGGCAAAAATGGAATTCCTTTTAGTCGCGCGCATTTTCGACACGCTTGAAAAAACCGCCTCAAGGCTTGCGATAACCGAGGAGCTCGCGAAACTCTTCACGCAGGCGGGAAAGGGCGAAATCCGCGAAATCGCATACCTGTGTCAGGGCGAGCTTTTGCCGCCACACAAGGGAATACAGCTTGGCATAGGCGACAAGCTCGCGCAACAGGCCATCGCGGTCGTTTCCGGGAAAAGCA
>DAHXMR010000106.1 GCA_027371655.1 Microcaldota archaeon | reverse complement strand
ATCCGTTTTGAACAAGCCGAACGCCCCAATTCATCCCGCGGTTGCGGGGGTTTTGCGCGGAATCATCATAGGCATTTTTTGAACGACCAGAGCCGCCGCGCTGCGAAGTAACCGTATGCCGAGAAACCGGTACAGAGCAATACTTCCAGAATCGTGATTGGCATAAAGTATGCTGGCAGCAGGTTCGCTATTGTCGTGACAACAAGGAAAATTGAAGCTAGTATGAAAAAAATCAGTTGTCCGAGCAATGCAACAATTGCCAAAAATGGGAAAAACGCATTTGCGATTTTTTTGTAGGCTGGAAGCTTGGGATTTGACAGGCTTTTCTTGACGTTTTCAAGGTAATAGCCGTCTTTGAATGCGGGCGTTCCCAGTCCGGATTGCGTTTTTTTGTGCATTTTACTCCAATTCCCCTATGCACAGCATGCTTCCGTATTTTTTGGAACTGCCTGCGAACGCGATGAGCTTTTTGCGTATTTCCTCAAGCGACAGCCCGTGCTGCAGGCACATTTTCACGAAGATTTCTATGTTCGCGTCGTCGGTGGGCCCGCGGCATCCCTCGCAAACGAAGCCGTTTGACGTGCACACCGCCTCGCACCCAGCGAGGCTTATGGGGCCCATGCACGGCGCTTCGGGGAAGAGGCACTTGTTTTCGCGCGTGCGGCACTCGCTGCAAACGTTGCGGCTTTCCACCACGGGGATTTTGCCGGCAGCAAGCGAGTGCAGGGTGTCAAGCAGTTCGCGCCTGCTCACCGGGCACCCCCGCAATTGGTAGTCCGCCCGGACGTAGGTGTCGATGCCGGTCGCGCAAACGTGTTCCACGTTCGTTCCCGGCGGGTACACCGTGCACGTGATTTTCCCGTCGATGAAGTTCGCGATGTTGGGCACGCCGCCGAAGCACGCGCACGTGCCGAATGCCACGAGGATTTTTGATTTTTCGCGGATCGCCTTTATTTCCTCGATTTGCTTCGTGTTCGCAACCGCGCCCTCGACCAGCGTTATGTCGAATGGCCCGTCCGCGTTTTCCTCCCGCGCCATGGGAAAGTGGATTATGTCGACTTCCTGCGCAAGCACCGGAAGCAATCCCTCTAGGTTCAAAAGCTGCATCTGGTCGCCAGCGCAGCCCGTGAGCGAGAACACTCCGAGGGTTTTCTTTTTCATTTCTTCAATTC
>DAHXMR010000097.1 GCA_027371655.1 Microcaldota archaeon | reverse complement strand
GGGTGGGCCTGGCGGCCATAGTGTTCACGCTGTTTTTGGACAAGGACGCGTCGTTTCTGGCGATGTTCGCCGCCCTTGTTGCGATAAACCTCGCGCTTTTGCTTGCACTCAAGGCCATCGCCCCCCGCATTTTCGACCAATTGCCCATAGTGCGCGGCGAAACCGGCGCACCCGGGTTTTCCAATCCCGCACAGGACGAGGGCCAGATAGGCTTCCGCATTTTCCCAATAGCATACCCCAAGGTGATGGACGAGGAATTGCGCGACTTCGCGCCCGAGTTCATCCACCTGGACATTTTGAAGGGCAGGCACGTGCTGTTCGGGGGCAACGTGGCGCGCGACGCGCTGAAAAACTTCCGCGACATGCTGTCCACGGTGCTCGTGATAAAAGAAGTGCAGGAGCCGCCCAAGCAGGCGAAAAAATCCGCGGGTGAAGGCGGAAAGGCCGGCGCGGCGAAGGCTGCTTAGGCTGGTTGAAGGTTGGCGGGTTATGGTTAAAGAGGAAGCAATGGTTTGGTTTGACAAGGGCAGAAGCGACCTTGGCGTTGCCGAATACAACCTGTCCGGCGAAAAACTGGATGCCGCGGCGTTTTATTGCCAGCAGGCTGTGGAAAAAGTTTTGAAGGCGCTGATAATCCAGCGTTCCGGCGTGGCTTCCAAAACGCATGAGTTGGTAGCGCTTTCAAGAACGCTTAAAGCGCCAAAAAACGTTCAAGGATTGTGTGCAAAAATCAGCCCCGCTTACACGGTTGCGCGTTATCCCGATGTTGGCGGGGACTATTCCGAATCGGATGTCAAGGAAATATTTGCGGCGGCGAAAGAGGTTTTGAAATGGGCGGAAAAACAGCTGTAAATGCATCGCTTTTGGGAAAAATCCGCGCCTTCAAGTCTGCGGTTGCCAAAAAATACGGCGTGGAAAAGATAGTTTTGTTCGGCTCCCAGGCGACGGGCAAGGCGACTGCGGAGAGCGATGTTGACCTGATGCTGGTAAGCAAGAAATTTGAGGGGCAAAGCAGCCTTAAGCGGCCGGTTCCGTTCTACTTGGAATGGTCGTACGATCAGCCGGCGGACTTTGTCTGCTATACTCCCGCAGAGTTTGCACGATTGAGCAAAAAAGCAACGCTCGTAAAATGGGCGCTTGAAAACGGCATAATTGCCTGATTTTTCGCTTAAGTTCTGGAATTTTGCTATTGCCCTCTTTTCTTGTTTTCCCGCAACGCGTCCAGCGCGGGCAATGGCTCGCCCGCCATGTAAGTGAGCAGTGCGCCTCCGGCAAGGCTTGTGTAGGAAATCTTTTCCTTGGGAATGCCGAATTTTTTCAATGCCTCGTCCGTATGCCCGCCGCCTGTCAGCGAAAAGGCGCTTGAATTCGCGATTGCCATAAGCGTTTCGCGCGAGCCGTATTCAAACAACGGCTGCTCGAACACGCCCTGCGGGCCCTTCAAGTAAATCGTTTTGGATTGCGAAATGATTTCCCTGAATTTTTCAACGGTCTTGCTCCCAATGTCAAGGAAGCTTTTTCCATCCGGCAATGCTTCCACCGCCGCTTCTTTCCGGCTGCCGTTTTCCTCGTACGCCAAATCCAATGGCGCGATTATTTTTTCCGCGTTCGATGCGACGACTGTTTTGAGTTCGGGGAAGAATTTGCTGAAGCCCTTTTTCTCGTAGTAATCCCAAGTGGACTGGCCGATGTTGATGCCCTTGGCTGCAAGGCAGAGGTTGCCGAGCACTCCCGAAACAAGCACGTAGTCCACGGTGCCGTTTTTGAGCGCGTTGCGCATGAGCTTCCAGCAATCGTCGGGCTTGGCGCCCCCAAGCACGTAAGTGTTGGGGTGCTTGGGGTTTCCCGCGACTTTTATCACGTTTTCCACTTCGCGCTGCATCACGCGCCCGGCGCACGATGGCAGGGTCTGCGTGAACCCCACAAGCGACGCCTGCGAGCGGTGCGCCGCGGAAAAAGCGTCGTTGACGAAAATCTGCGCAAGGGGCGAAAGGGTTTGCACAAGCTGGCCCTTCGCGTGCTCGGCGGGAGAAAGCTCCTGAAGTTCCT
>DAHXMR010000081.1 GCA_027371655.1 Microcaldota archaeon | reverse complement strand
TGAAGGAATAGTCTACCCGCTTTCTTTTTCCCGCGGCTTCTTCTTTTACTACGTCGTTGCGGATGTTCCAGCCCAAGCTCCGAAATAGGTCGTCAATCCAGTTCTTGGTGTTCTCTTCATTGAGCTTGGAACGCCCAGACGGATACTGCCGCAAGTAGTCCTTGACGATTTCGGCTACTTTCTGCTTTGCTTCTTCGAAAGTGGGGTCCGGCAAAAACAGCACCACTACGGTTACTTTAAGTATCTTTAAATTACTTTAGTTAAAGTTTCTTTTGGAAAAATAAAAGTAAATTTATGGAACAGAACTTAGAGGAACGCCTCTGCGTCCTCTTTTCTGTGGCTGCCTTCCTTTTCGTCGAATTTCCGTGCAAGCTCCTCCAGGGGCCTGCCACTTGTAACTTCCTTGGATTTCCTGTCGCGGAACTTTGCGAAAAACGGCACGGGCGCCGCCTCGCCGACAACGATTCCCTCGCCAACGCCCAAGGTCGTAATCTGCCCCAATGCGCCCGAGTCTATTGCCTCGCAGCTTTCGCCCACGCGCATCACGTCGTTGGGGTTGGTCATGCGCATTATTATGAACGAATTGCACTGCGAAAGCGCGGTCGTGCTCAAATGCACCGGCCGCTGCGAAACAAGGCACAAACACGCCCCGAACTTCCTTCCCTCCCGCGCGATTGTCTCAATCGCGCTTTTTGAAACCGCGTTCTCGGCCCTGGTTTTTTCGGGCGCAAAATTGTGCGCCTCCTCGACAAGCAAGACAAACGGCGGCACTTTTCCATCCCTGCGCAGGCGGAACAGCCGCCTTGCGAAATGCGAGGCAATCACTTGCTTCTTGCGCTGGCTTGTGGTATCCGAAAAATCAACCACGGTAAGCCCGCCTGCCTGCGCAAGGTCGAGTGCCGACGGGCTGTCGGTCTTCCCGAACAAGTCGAGGGTGCCGACTTCGAAGAGAGCGGACTTCAACGCGCCTTTCACGTTGTCCTTCATTTCCGAGGCCTCGACCGCCTCTTCGACGGCAGCCAAGTCAAAGGCTTCCCCGCCTTCCGCGTTCAGTTGCTTTATGATTTTCTCGAACTCGCGGCTGCCCGTGCGCGTGGCATCCGACAACTCGCGCAAGAGCCCCGCGGAAAGGTGCTTGCACGAGATTTTCACTTCCTCCGCATTGACTACCTTTGTTTTCTTGGAGAACTCGGCGTCGCGCGCAAACCCACCGTACTCGCCGTGCACGTCAAGCACAATCACCGCAATCCGGCCATCCTCCTTTTTGCGCGAAAGCAGCTCCTCGATAATCACGGAGGACAGTACGGACTTTCCGGCGCCGGACATCGCAAGAATCGCCAAATGCTTTTGCAAAAGCCTCGACAGGGGGACTTTGACTTCGACCTCGTGCTGCGCCAGCCTGCCCAAATGCAGCCCGTTTTGTTGAAAACCAAGAAACTTTTCCAGAAGCGCGCCGTCGGCATCGCTTACCTTTGCGCCGGGCTTCGGGGGGAACACTGCCCTTCCAAGCTTGCCGTGGCCAGTAAAAGTCCCAAGCAGGGAGCATTTTGCAACCGACACTTCCCACTCGCCTGCGGGAAAGTTGTCTGAAAAAGAAGAGCCCTCGGAGTTGGCGGCGCGTTCGTATTCTGCAACGCTTTCCGGCCGCTCGAAATACCTGTTCGAGCGCATTATTTCCTGAACCGCGCCAACGAACAATGCGCCGTCATCGCCCTCGACTGTGACGAACTTGCCCTTGCGCACTTGTGGATTTGAAACAACGAAGGAAAAAGACGAGGTGGACGGGCCTTCGAACGTGGAAATCACGGTGCCCAAAGACGCGGTTTTCAAGAAAAATCCCCCTTCTCACATTACGCGCCAAAACCATAAAATACAAAGGCTTTGGGCGGCGTCGGGGACCGGGCATGAACAGCGGGAACCTGCCCCAAAACGCCCCCAATCCGCCTCTTTAAATACGGGAATATGCACAATAATTGCTGTCAGTGGATTAGGGAAAAACTAAGCCATTGGCGCATCGTCTCCTTAAGTCAAATTCAGCAAAGATCTAGACAATCTCAAAGAACTTGCCCAAGGAGACTTGTTCTCATTTTCAAGCAAAAGCTGCTTGCATTACCCCCCCTTAGCGCAAGCGCTTTAGGGATTTTCCGCCCGTGTCCAGCCGCAGGCTGCGGCCGCTCAGATTGCGGTAATCAAAAAATAGAGAATGAGCGTGACCATGGGCAGCACGATGATGTTGTTCGAATGCAGCCACCCGTTGTCCAACGCCACCCACAAAATAATAATCAAAAAAACCGCCTCATGCAACCCACAATGCCCCCTTTTTTTCCCGAAACGCGCTAGGCGCAAGCTAGGCAAAAGAGAACTGCCCGTGGGTGGGTTCATCGTGCGGCGAGGGCGCCTTCCAAAAACAGCCATTCTTCTTTGTGTTCCCTTGAAAAAAGCCAAACCGGCGTTCGGTGGGCCCGAAAAGCCGCCTTGGGAAATCAAATAAACGTCATATCGTCTTGAGCTTGTCCTGAATCAAAGTG
>DAHXMR010000047.1 GCA_027371655.1 Microcaldota archaeon | reverse complement strand
ACGAAGAAGACTGGGAAGAAGACGAAGAGCTCGAAGACGAGGAGTAAGCCCCAAATCGACGCAACAAGCGCCCCAGCCCCGCGAAAGCGGGCGGGAAGATGAACCGAAGCAGCTTTCGGGCCCAAAGAAGGGTGGAAAGTTCGGCGGAGAATTCAAGTTGGGCGAATAAGGGAAAGCGGCGCCCCCGTTGCCTGGGAATTTGAAAAAATCAAAAAAGAAGAAAAAAGAATTAGAAAGCGCGTTTTGTTGTTGAAACGCGCCAAATTGGGATAGTTGGTTTTTGGGAGTTTTGGTATTTTTTGAGTTTGGGGCTTACTCCTCGTCTTCGAGCTCTTCGTCTTCTTCCCAGTCTTCTTCGTCTTCGTCCCAGTCCTCTTCGTCGCCTTCGTCGTCTTCTTTCTTCTTTGCAACCAACGCGTAAACAGGCATCATTTACCTACACCTCTTTTTTTGCTAAAAACATTTTTTTTGGAAAAACCCGCGGCTTGAAAATTGGAAAAGCCGTTCGCTTATTGGGCATTCGAGCTTTTCAAAACGCTTTCCGGTGGGTTTCCCGAAACGCCCCCCGATTCGGGCGGGGCTTTGAATACATATACAAAACCCTTTTTAAATACGACTATTTGGCTGAACGACTACGGGCTGAAAACGCAGCGTCTCCGTTACAGAGCGGAACGCACTATGAGACTTTCCGCGGCCCGTGGTCGTTCACAGCCCTCGCGGCAAGCCGCTTTTGCAGAATCGGCATCCAGTCGACAAAGTCGCTCTTTCCCCTCGCTGCGTGCCGCAGAACTTGGCCGGGGGGAACGAATTTTGTTGCGTCGATTTGGATTATTTTTGTTTTGCCCGCGGGATAATTCGCTTCGGTTTTCAACAAACAATAGTCGAGCATTTCCGCCATCACGTTTTCCTCCACTTTTTTCGCGGGATATTTCCTTGAAGCCAAGCGCTTTTCAAGCGTGTTGGGGTTGCAGCGCAGGACAACGACGAACTCGCAGGGAATGAAAAATTCACAAGCTAAGTGGCCTTCGGCGACAAAATTTTTCTCCCGCGCGGCAAGCCTGCGGATTTTTGCCGCCAACTTTTTCAAGTCAACGATTTTTTCGGCTATTCCTTTTTGTTTTTTGTAGAGCTTGTTTTGCACCGCGATTTTGTTCACGTCAAGCAAGGCGCAGCCCAGTTTTGCCGCCAGCGCTTTTGCAAGCGTGGTCTTGCCAGTGCCCGGCGTGCCTGTTATGATAATGCGCATATGTGTTCACAGGTATTTGGAAAATTCTTCGGGAGAACTTCCCGCTTGGCGGATTATTGAGCGCAGGACGAACGGGTTCAAATCCTCGTTTCCATGTATCGGCACCGTGACGTGCAGCGTTTTTTCGGGCAAATTTTTTTCCAAATGAACGTGGCTGCCCCTCTGGCCGGTTATCACAAAGCCTTGCTTTGACAGGGCTTTGATCGCTTCCTTTCCCGAGATGACCGGCAGTTTCACTGTAAAACCATCCGCAAGGGCTTTTTTTTGCGGAACGGTTTTTGTTCGCTAACTATTTAAACATCCGTTGCCACCGTTTTATCCGCAATGAAACGTCTGGGATTCTCGGTGGTAGTCGTCCGCGAAGGCAAATCCTATTCCTCGTGGTGTCCCGATGTTGACGTCGCGTCCCAGGGCCCTACGGTGGACAAGGCGCTTGCCAACCTGAAAGAGGCCCTGGAACTGCACCTCGAAAGCCTTTCCCCCGCCGAACTCAACGATGTCAGGAAACGGCAGGGAACCAAATTCATCACCACCCTCGAAGTGCCGGTGGCAAACTAATTTTTGTCGGGAAACGTCAGCGCCTTTGGCGGCGACGGCTTAGGGTAGTAGGCGATTGCCATATGCTTGATTGGCTTAAGAAATTTTTTGCCGATTTATTTTCGAGCATATTCCGGTCGAGGAGGCACTACGAGGGTCGGATAATTACCTGTGGTTTTTGCGGAACGCGGTAAGTCCGCTTACCAAGAAGTGTGTTATTTGTAACGGTTATTTTTGCGACGAGCACGCGTATCATGAAGACCACTCTGCTCAAAAAAAGCAACAAGAGAGGACGTCTTACGGCGTTTGCGATGAGTGCGGAAAAGAGCTTATACATATTTTCGACAGGAACCATTGCCCGCATTGTCGTAAGAGTCTATGTGCGGCGCACACTGACCCTCAAAACCACGAATGCAAGCCGAAAGTGAAAACAAAAAAAATTGGGTGGCGGGCTTCGAAATATTCTGATGGGTCGCTAGTGGTAGATACGCGCAGAACTACTTACGTAGATGACGACGCAAAGACTTTTGGCGAGGAAGACTAATTCGCCTAAAAATCTATTTACTTCAGCCTTACCGTGTCGAGGTTGAGTGGTGCGCGGGTTTCTATGCGCATCATTCTGTTCACGGTGCGGGAGAGGTCGTCGCATTTGGTTTCGTCGCCGTGCATCATGAAGATGCGGCCCGGGCGGGGCCTTAAGTTCTTGACGAATGCCAAAAGCTGCGAGCGGTCGCTGTGGCCGGAAAAGCCGTCCACGGTGTTCACGGCAAGGTTGACTTTGACCGTGTCCACCTTGTTCGCCGAGTTGAGCACGGGGACTTCGCGCTCGCCGTTTTGGATCTTGCGGCCAAGCGATGTTGCGGCCTGGTAGCCGACGAATACGAGGGCGTTTTTGGGGTCCTCGGCCATCATTTTCAAGAACTCGACGGACGGCCCGCCGGACAGCATGCCCGATGGTGCGAGTATGACGCAGGATTCGGGGTTTTCCACTATTTCCTTGCGGTCCTTGGGGATGACGTTGTTGAACATTGGCTTGTCGAAGGGCGAGTCGTTTTGCAGGATGCGGCGCTGGACGTTGCGGCGCAGGTATTCGGGGTATGCCGTGTGTATTGCAGAGGCCTCCTTGCTCATTCCGTCGATGTAGATGGGAACGTTCAGGTCCCGCAGGTGCTCTTCGAGCACGAGCATTATTTCCTGCGCGCGGCCCACGGAGAGCACCGGGATGAGGGTTTTTCCGCCGCGTTCCACCGAGGCGCGTATGGTGTTCACAAGTTTAGCTTCGGCGTCTTCGATGCGGGGCTTGATGTCGTCCTTGCCGCCGTACGTGCTTTCCATGAGGAGCGTTTCGATGCGGGGGAAGCGCGTGTCCGCGGGGTCGAACAGCCTGGTCCTTCCGAACTTGATGTCGCCCGTGTACACGAGGTTGTGCAATCCCTCGCCGATGTGCAAGTGCACGATGCTGCTGCCAAGCACGTGGCCGGCATTGTGGAACGTGAACCTTATTTCGGGAGTGACGTCGGTTACCTCGCCGTAGTCGCGCACGATGACGTGGTTGAGCTCCTTTTTGATGTCGCGCTCGCCGTAAGGCGCGCCTTTTCCCTCGCCGTTCAATACGCGGATGCAGTCCTGCTGCAAAAGAATCATAAGGTCGCGCGTGGGCGGCGTGCAGTACACGGGGCCCTCGTAGCCGTAGGCGTACAAGTAGGGGATGAATCCGGAGTGGTCCAGGTGCGCGTGCGTTACTATTACCGCGTCAAGCTGGTCGAACGCCAAATTCATCGCGTTCAAGTACGGATAGCAGCGCGAGGGCTCGGAGGTGTCCACGTTGAGCCCGCAGTCTATGAGCACGTTGCTTTTCGGCGTCTGAAGAAGCATGCACGAGCGGCCGACTTCCTTGAACCCGCCGAGGGCGGTGATTTTCACCCACTCGCACGTGGTGCTGGGGAGCATCATTTTCTTGCCCAATCCCAGGAGGAATTTTTTGCGCTCCTCGGAGTTGTTGACAAGCGCGTTTCTTATCGCGCGCTCGATTTCGCTTGGGCTGGTCGGTGCGCGCAGGACTTTCGGGCTCCATCCCGTGTTGAGCATTATTTCCTGCGCGCGGCCCACGGAGAGCACCGGGATGAGGGTTTTTCCGCCGCGTTCCACCGAGGCGCGTATGGTGTTCACAAGTTTAGCTTCGGCGTCTTCGA
>DAHXMR010000045.1 GCA_027371655.1 Microcaldota archaeon | reverse complement strand
TATCAGCAACCCGTTCCCGCCCAGCCCATCCCCCCGCCGCCTTCGGCGGAAAAGGCAGGCTTTTAGAGAGAGGCGAAGAAGTTTTTCGCGGCCTTTTCCAATTTCGGCTTGTTTTCGGGCTTGCAGGCGACGATGAACTCGCGCTCGGCGCTTTCCCCCTCAAGCGCGCGGGCAAGCGGAGACGATTTTGCCAACGGCTCCACCTTGCCCTCGCGCGAGATTTCCACGCTCAACGGCAGCGTGTGCGCCTGCGGCAGGCAAAGCACGAATTCGTCGAAGCCGCACACGCGGGAAAACTCGATGTTCAATTCCTTTTCCGCGTTGTCGCGGTTCTTGAAAAATCCGCGCAACCCGTCCGAGGAGCCCGCGTCGATTGAAAACGCGCGCTTGTACAACTTCCTTTGCGCAACGCGCACGGCAAGGGGATTGCACTGCCCCAGCAGTGCGTGCATCAACTCGTAATCCGTGCCGTCCGCAACATCCGCGATGGAAATCTTCCCGTCATCCAACGCGTTGCCGATTGCCTTGCGCAGCATTTCATACGAAATGCGCACGGCGTGGTGGAAGTACACTGAATTGAACATCAAATAACGCGAAACAAGCAGGCTTTCGGCAGGAACCCTGCCCTTTTCCCCCACGACAAGCGAGCCCTTCTCGAACTTCAACGTTTCAAGCAGGCGCTGGCCGTCGACAACCGAGTATGCAACGCCGCAGAAAAGCGCGTCGCGCAAAAGGTAGTCAAGCCTGTCGGTGCCCAAGTCCCCTGTGACAAGCGCCGAGTCCTTTGATTTGGACAACAAAAGTTTTTCCAAATCGCGCCTGCCAACGCCCTCTTTTTCCAATTCGTCTAAAATGCCGCATTCGCGCAGTTTCACCACGCCGAGCTCCTCGTGGTTCTTGCGCAATTCACGCTTCAGGAATGGCTCGGACAAATGCGAAAACGCGCCGTGCCCAACGTCGTGCAGCAAAGCGGCAAGCCTTATCGCCTGACTACGCTTGGGCGAAAATCCCAAGTGCGCGCAAAGCCTCGACGCAAGATACAGCGTGCCAAGCGAGTGCTCGAAGCGCGTGTGCTGCGCCGAAGGAAACACAAGATAGGCGGTGGCAAGCTGGCGCAACCCCCGCAAACGCTGCACAACCGGCGTGTCGAGGACTTTCTCCTCAAGCGCATTCAACTCAATGCTTCCGTGAATCGCATCCCGAATAACGACCATCGTGAATCAACCCTTCGAACTTGACTTAAACGGTAGAACTTTTTCCCAACGCCTAAACAAGTCAACTCTAGCAGCAAACGGCGCGGGAATATCCTTGAAGCATTTAACCCCAACATCCAACGCCTTACGCAAACCATTAGTTTCACTTAGCGCTTTTTGTGAAGGTGGACCGACGACCAGAGCTTCAAAATCTCGACGATGCTCGGACACGTAGAGCCCTAACCCTTGTTTAAAGTC
>DAHXMR010000043.1 GCA_027371655.1 Microcaldota archaeon | reverse complement strand
TATACAATCTTTTTTTGGCAAAAAACTTTTTCAGCGCAAAATCCCCCCAGGGGTTCCGGGAGGGCTGTTTGGGCGCTTTTTTGCCGCAGCAAGTTTAGGAGGTTTAGAGGGTTTTGGAAAAAGGAGCCTCAGAGGGCTCTTTGAAGCTCTCGCTTTTGAAAGCGCTTTCCGAGCGCGAGCTTGCCTGCGCCCCCGACGCCCTCGACTTTCTGGCAACGCACGACGAGCCGCTTGTGTTCCTCGACGATTTCCTTTCAAGCCCCGCAAGCGCGCAGGCCGGCTTCATCCTCTCGCTTTTGGATTTGAAGTCGTTTGCGGACTCGCGGCTTGCGCAAAAAAGCGCGATGCAGGTCTCCGACGTGGGCGGCGGAAGCGTGTTCCAGGCCCCCGCGCGCGAAATAGCCCCCGAATTCGCGCTTTCAATCAACAACAGCGACGTCACTGGGAAATCGCGGTGCACGGGCACGGTGGACGATTTCGTGAACTACTTCGGCGACCGCTACAGGCGGCTTTCGGGGCCGTTGCGCAACGCGGCTTCAAGCGAGGGGTTTTCCACTCTGCGGGATTTGAAGCAGGGCGTTTCGGGAAAGAAGGCGCGCGTTGTCGGCATTATTTACAGCAAGAAAATCACCAAAAACGGCCACATGCTCTTTGAAATCGAGGACGAAACGGGCCTTGCGCCCTGCCTTGTTTCCCGCGATTCCCCGCTTTTTGCCGAAGCCAACACGCTTTTGACCGACGAGGTGGTGGCATTCGACGTCTACGCGCACAACGACCTTCTCATTGCAAAGGCGTTTTTCAAGCCCGGCCGCGTTTTCCAGGAAAGGCGCAAAAGCAAAATCGCAAAAGACGTTTCAATCGCGTTCCTCTCCGACTTGCACGTGGGCAGCAAGCTGTTCATGCAGGAAAAATTCAAGAACTTCCTGCGCTTTTTGAACGGAGAGGGCCCGGAGGAACTGCGCGAGAAGGCTGGCAAAATAAAGTACGTAAGCATTGCAGGCGACCTCACCGACGGAATCGGCGTCTACCCCTCGCAGGAAAAAGAGCTTTTGACAAAGGACATTTTCACGCAGTACGAGATTTTCTGCGAATTCCTCAAGGGCATCCCCGAATACATAGAAGTAATAGTCGCTCCGGGCAACCACGACGCCGTGCGCACCGCCGAGCCTCAGCCCTGCCTGCCGGAGGAATTCACGCGCGGCCTGCGCGGGTACGACAACATCCATTTCGTGGGCAACCCATCAGTGCACAAAGTGGAAGGGTTGGATTTGCTGATTTACCACGGCACCTCCGTTGACGGGATTATTTCGAACTCG
The DNA here is from genome assembly GCA_027371655.1 of Microcaldota archaeon. The sequence continues at coordinate 149 of DAHXMR010000043.1, read as the reverse complement.
CCGGCGCTGAAAAACGGCTATGATTTTCCCGAGCGCGTGGCGCAGGAACTCTTGAACAAGCGCCACCTCTGCCCCATTTACGGCGAGGACCCCCTCGTGCCGGAGGCGCGGGACTACTTGGTGATAGAAGACCAGCCCGACATATTCCA
>DAHXMR010000042.1 GCA_027371655.1 Microcaldota archaeon | reverse complement strand
GGCTTTTAAGATACTTCGGCTGCGGTCGAAGATTTGCAAGCTTCGCTTGCAACCGAGCCGAGGAGCGACCCGAATTTGCAATGTGCGACCCGTGGCGATTCGAGATGCTTGCATTGAAGCCACGGGCTTTAGCCCGTGGTCGTTCACTACTGCAAACCACGAACGTTTGTTCTCGTTTCGTGGTCTGATACTTTGGCCGCTGCCAAAGATTTGAGCGCAATGCGCTCAATCGCAATCCAAGAATATTTCAAGGCATCTTGGGCTTGGCTTGCAATACCTTTAAAATCGCGCTTCCACTCAACATATCCGGTGGCGTTTTTTGTTTTCCCGCGCAGGGAAACCGCGAGTTGCCAGGGCTTTTTTTGAAGGGATTTTGAAGAGTTTTGTTTGCAGTTTTGTGGAAATTTTGGGGGGTGTTGTGCATGGTTGCCGATTCTAGTCAAGCAATAAGCGCCGCGCTGGACGAGGCCGCGAAGGAAACCGACGTCGAGGGCGAAGTTGTCGAGGACGAGGAATCCGAGCATTTGCCGTTCCCCAACGCCCGCGTGGTCAACATAATCAAGGACAACCTCAAGCGCGAGCACCAGCTCAAGCGCGACGTCAAGGTCGCCGCAAACAATTTGCTCGGCGAAATCCTCGCCGACATTTCGCAGAGCATGGATGCGGAGGATTATTTCACGCTTTCAATAGAGCACTTCAACAAGGCCGCGCGAAAGTACCGCGAAATAGCGCTTAACCAGAAGCGCATCCGCAAAATCCAGAAAGTGCTTGAAAAGCAGCGCGCCGAGCTCGATGAAATCGTAACCGAAATCGAGCTTGAAACCCCGCCGGAGGGCGCCCAATTCAACGGCTTCAAGCCCCAGTAAGCGGTCCGCGCGTATTTCGCTTTTTTTCCAAGGTGCATCGGTTTTTGAACAAAGGGCTTGCCGCACTGTTTGCCTTGTCGGCGCTTGCGCCTTTTTCGCTCGCGCTCTCGATTCCCAAAAACCTCGTTGCCGCCAACCAGCAGACCGTCGCGCAGGCGCAGGGAATAAGCCTTGTTGCCGCTTTTTTGGGCGGGTGCTTGAGCCTTCTTTCGCCGTGCATACTTCCCTTTTTGCCCGCGTTCTTCGCGTACTCGTTCAAGGAAAAGGGCAAAATCGCGCTTGCAACCCTCGCCTTTTTCGCGGGCTTTTCGCTAGTGTTCGTTTCATTCGGCGTCCTTGCGTCCACAATCGGCAGCTCCGCCGCTACAATAATCGGCAACCCCCTTGCCGAGTTCCAATCCCAATTCACGCTTGTTGCGGGGCTGCTTTTGGTGGCATTCGGATTCATGACCGCGTTCGGAATGGGATTTTCCCTGGGCGGGGTGCGCGGGGTAAGGCCCTCGGCGGACATGAAAGGCGCGTTTGTAACGGGATTGCTTTTCGCAACCGGATGGACCGCGTGCCTTGGCCCCGTGCTTTCCGCGATACTCGTTGTCGCCGGGGTTTCCGGCCAGCAGGCCTACGGCGGCCTTTTGATGCTTGCATATTCGTTTGGGCTTTTCATCCCGCTTTTCATCGTCTCGTTTTTCTACGACTCGCTTGAAATAAAGTCGCCTCTTGTGTTAGCACAATTTTTTTCCCAACTCTTGGGTAGGAACCGGCTGGTGTTCCGCACACTTTCCAACCTGCTGCTCACTCTCGTCAACCTGCTGCTCACGTTGCAATCGCTTTTGTTAAAACCGCTTTTTTCACTACAATTCTTGGGCAAGGAAAGGCAGGTGTTCCTCGCAAGCCTGGTGTCCGGAATAATCCTCGCGTCCCTGGGCATTTTGTTCATTTTCTTCAACGGCACCTCGGTCTTCAACACGTTCGACCTGTTGGGCACCAAGCTTTTGTCCGAGCAATTGCAGCGCACGGTGTTCGCCGACCCCGGCCAATACCTTCCCGCCGCCCTCGCTGTCCTTGCGCTTGTCGGCGCGGCATTCGTTTTCTGGATAAAAAAACAGGGCAAAACAGGCGGCAAAAAATGACCGATTCCGCAAAAGTAGTTGAGGCTAAGGCGTTGCGCGATTCCGCAAACAGGGAAGCGCAAGAATTGTCGGCCCAAAACCGCCAGCGCCTGGCGGAATACAACAAGCTGCTCGAAACCGTTTCTCTTGAAAAAAAGAAGCGCGACGAGTGCAACGCGAAGGCCAACGATGCCCGCAAAAAGCGTTCGGGCGCGGTAAACGCGCTTCTGCACGAGAAGAGCGCGTTTTTCGCAAAGCTCGAAGAACTCAGGGCCTTGGGCGAGGTGCGCGTTTCGGCAAAGGCCGCAAAAGAACGGCTTGATGCCGCGGAGTGGCGCCTTCAGACCGAGGGCACGACCGCCGAAAAGGAAAAGCGCTTCAGCGCCGAAACGAGGGAACTTGAGAAAATTTTCATTGCCGCGCAAAAGAGGGAACTTTTGCAGGCGGAGGCAACGGACCTGAAAGCCGCGTGGAAAAAAGCCGCTGACGAGGCGGACGCCCTTTCGAAGCAGTTGGCGGAGTCCTCCGCACAGGCCGACTTGCACCACAAGAAAATGCTCGAAACTTATGCCGCAGCTGAAAAGGTGCGCGAAAAAATTTCCAAAACGTTTTCCGAACTGGATGCCGTGCGCGGCAAAGCGGACGAGCTGCACGAGCAATTCCTCGGCGCCTCCGGCGAATTCTCCAAACAGGCGGAAAAAGAGCGCGAGGATGCGGCGCGCGAAAAACACGCGCACGAACAGGAGAAAAAAGGCGCTATTCAAGCGCGGGCAAAAAAGCTGTTCGAGGAATTCAAGGCAGGCAAGGCGCTGTCCGCGCAGGACCTGATGTTCCTGCGGGAATCCGGCGTGCTTTGAGCATTTATCCCCGATGCAATCGTTTTTCCATTTCCGCCAGGCACTCCCGCTTATCCATTCCGGGCTTGCATACCTGCTGCCCGAAGCGCACGAACGTTTCGTTCAATTCAAGCCAATGGCTTTTGGGAATAATTTTCGCAAGCGCGAACTCCGTTTCCCGGGGGGTTTTGGTTTTCACGATGCCAAACAGGTTTGCCAGCCTGTGCACATGGGTATCCACAGGCACCGCGGGAATCCCGAAGCCGTAGACAAGCACGCAATTCGCGGTCTTCCTTCCCACCCCGGGAAGTCCCAGCAGCGATTCCAGTTTTTTGGGCACCTTCCCGCCGAATTTTTCAACCAGAATCCCGCAGATTTCTTTTATGCGCTTGGCTTTCTGCCTGTAAAACCCCGCCGGCCGCACAAGCGCCTCGATTTTGTTCAAAGGCGCGGCTGCGAGTTTTTGAGGGGAACCGTATTTTGCGAACAGCGCGTTTGAAGCCGCGTTCGTGTTCTCGTCGCGCGTGCGCTGCGAAAGCACGGTCGCAATAAGCACCTCGAACGGGTTCTTGCGCCGCGAGGCAAGGTGCGTTTTGCCCCCCGCGCATCTTTTCATCCGCTGCAGAAGTTGCAGCGCTCTTTTTGTTTTGGCTTCCATCGCATTTTTTTTCGCAAAAGCGCAATTTTAATACGCGGGAAAGCGTCATCCATCCTCATGCCGGCTAACACGAAAAAATTCAACCTGTGCGCGGTGGGCGGCACGTTCGACAGGCTGCACAAGGGCCACGAAGCGCTGCTTTCAACCGCCTTCCGCGCCGCGCGCAGGGTGGTGGTGGGCGTGACAAGCGAAGCGATGGTCAAGCGCGAGAAAAAGACGCTTGCCCGCGTGGTGCAGCCGTTTGCCGCGCGCGTGCTTGAAGTCAAAAGATTCCTCGCCAGGCGGGGCTGGGCCTCCCGTGCGCGGATAGTCCCGCTTTCCGACTTCGCGGGCCCAGCCAAACGCGACCGCCTCATCGACTGCATTGCCGTTACAAGCGAAACCGCAAAGCCCGCACGCGAGGTCAACCGCCTGCGCAAAAAAGCGGGGCTTGCGCAATTGGAAATAGTCATCTGCCCGTTCGTGCGCGCGCAGGACCGGCGCCACATCTCCTCCACGCGCATCCGCCTGGGCTTGGAAAACAGGCTGGGCAAAATTTACGCGCGCGAATTCGCGCGCCAAACCCTCCTGCTCACGCATGCGATGGTGCCCCAGCTCAAAAAGCCCCTAGGGCTACTTGTCGAAGAAAAGCCGGGAAGCGGGGTTGCCGCAAGAAAAATTGCTGCAATGCTTTCGCAAAAGCCGCCAACGCTCGCAATCGTCGTGGGCGACATGGCGCTAAGCGGCCTGGCAAAAACCGGCGCGAAAATAGACCTGGGCTTTTCCGACCTCAAGACCATGCGGCGCAAGGCGTTCAAGAGCGTGGCCGAAATCGGCTTCAAATTCCAATCCCTGATTCAAGTCCGCAATCGGGCAAGCCGCGTCTCCAGCTCGCTTGCAGACGCAACGAGGCGAAGCATCGCCTCCGGGAAAAAGACGCTGGTGCGCGTGCTTGGCGAGGAGGATTTGGCCGTGCTTCCCGCGGTTTTGTTCGCGCCCCTTGGCACCGCGGTGATCTACGGCCAGCCCAATCGGGGCTTGGTGCTGGTGGTTGTCGGGGAAAATGAAAAAGAAAAAGTTGCGCGCCTGTTGGCGCGCTTTTCAAGGAATCCCTGAACTATTTTTTCATATAGCACTTCGACGAGTAGCACAACAGGCACGACAAAAGGTATCCCGCCAAAAGCCACGCGATGGCGCCCACCAACAGCGTGGGAATGGAGACGTCTATCCTGCTTGCCGCCGCCGCGTAATCCGCAGCGTTCGCGGTTGCGGTGTTCACGTAAAGCATTCCGTGGCTCATCACGCCCATCAGGTACACGTACGCCTTGGGCGCCAGCGCAGCCAAAATCGCCACCAAAAGGTAGAGCGAGGCGAATGCCGCGCCAAGCTTGAAGCAGTGCATGCCGAAGCAGCCGCGAGTCGGCTCGTAACACGGGGCGTTCTCCTTTGCCGGAACCTTGCGCGAAAAAGCCATTTTTCTTCAAGCCTCCCATTTTTTTGAAAAGCGGCCAACGCCGCAAAAGCACTGAAAAACGTTTAGACTTCGCGCCGTATTTAAAGGTATTTCAAACCACGATAGTTTTGCGAATCGTTTTCGTGGTTTGTAATCCAGCAAGCCAAGATAACTGCCAAAAAATTCCGTGGCCTGCTATAATTCCCCGCGGCGCGATCCCCGGAATGCGCCTTACGCCTTCCTCTTCCAGCGCACCGCGCCACCCTGCGAGTCCTCAAGCAGCACCCCCTTTTCCGCAAGCATTTTCCTGATGCCGTCGGCTTTGGAAAAATCCCTCGCCTTCTTCGCAGCCTCGCGCTGTGCGATGGCGTTTTCGATTTCTTCCTCCGAAATCCCCGATTCCCTTGGCTTGGCATCCAAAACGCCAAGCACGCCCAGCAATTTTTTCATCGACTCCAAAACCGCGCCTGCGGGAACGCTTGAGTTGCCTGCAAGGCTTTTGTGCGCCAAGTCCTTCAACTCGAAAACCGCGGAAATGGCAAGCGGGGTGCTGAAGTCGTCGTCCATCGCGGCTTTGAACTTTTCCTCGATTGCGGCAATCTCCGCCCATTCTTTCGCAGCAGCGCCTTCGGCGGTTTCGCCTTCCTTTTTTGCCGCCTCTTCAAGCAGCGCAATCGCGTCAAGAAGCTTTTGCAGCGACTCCGCAGCCTTGGCGATTTTTTCCTCTCCCGCGTCCACCGGCTCGCGGTAGTGCGACTGCAAATAGAAAAACCTCAGCACTTGCCCGCCGTGCTTCTCGATTGCCTGCCGCAGGGTGACGAAGTTGCCAAGGGATTTTGCCATCTTGTCCTTTCCCACGATTATGAACCCGTTGTGCAGCCAGTACTTCACGAACGGCTTTCCCGTCGCGGCCTCGCTTTGCGCGATTTCGTCCTCGTGGTGCGGGAATACGAGGTCCTGGCCGCCCCCGTGGATGTCGAAAGTCTCGCCAAGGTATTTCACGCTCATGGCAGAGCACTCGATGTGCCAGCCCGGCCTGCCCCTTCCCCAGGGGCTTTCCCAAAAAGGCTCGCCGGGCTTTGCATTTTTCCACAAGGCGAAATCCGCAGGGCTGCGCTTGAACTCTCCGGGCGCCACGCGCGCTCCGGCGACAAGCTTTTCCAAAGGCTGCCTGCTCAACTTCCCATATTCGGGAAACCTTGCTACG
>DAHXMR010000033.1 GCA_027371655.1 Microcaldota archaeon | reverse complement strand
AAATCTTCGACCGCAGCCGAAGTATCTTAAAAGCCGCGGATTCCGCGACCCGTGTTCGTTCATTGATTCGCCAACCCTGCTTTCTGATGAACGCGCCGGAACAAAGCCGATGCGGGCGGCGCGTTTGCAAGGCAAGTATTTTATGGGATTAGGGAACAAAAGCAGTATCCAAATTTTTGACGGGTGCTTTTTGTGCAGGAAGAGGAAGATGCTGTTTTTTGGGCGGACAAAACCGCACAAACGCTTGCAAAAGATTTCCCCGGCATGCAGGTTGTCGAGGACGAGAAGACTCCTTCGGGCCACGTGCACGTCGGCGCGCTTCGCGGCGTGGTCATCCACGACTGCCTTTACAAGGCGTGCCGCGACGCAGGGCTTCCGGCCAAATACCTCTACGGAATAGACGACTTCGACTCGCTCGACAAAATACTGCCCTATCATCCCCAAGGGTTCGAAAAACATTTGGGCGAGCCCCTAAGCCGCGTGCCCTCCACAGACGGCTCGTTCCCCTCGTACTCAAAGCAATTCGGCACCGAGTTCATCAACGCGTTCAACGAGCTGGGATGCAAGCCCGAAATTTACTGGACAAGCGAGGTATACGCAAGCGGAAAGTTCAACGGCGCAATCAAGACCGCGCTTGACAACGCGGCGAAAATAAACGAGTTGAACGCCGCGATAAGCGGGGCGCAGAAGCCCTCCGAGTATTTGCCCTTCAAGCCCGTGTGCGAAAACTGCGGGAAGGTTTCCACCACCCTCGCGTACGAATGGGACGGCAAAACCGTGGCCTACAAGTGCGCGGACTCCCGCGAGGCCAAGGGCTGCGGCCACGTCGGGAGGGTTTCCCCATTCGATGGAAGGGGAAAGCTTCCGTGGAAAGTCGAGTGGGTGGCAAAGTGGACGGCGTTCAACGTGACCTGCGAGTACGCGGGCAAGGACCACTTCACCAAGACCGGCTCGCACACCGTTTCCGCGGCAATATCGGAACAGGTATTCAAGCACAAGCCGCCTTTTGGCGAGGGCTACGAATTCATCCTGCTTGGCAAGGCGAAAATGAGCACGTCAAAGGGCACCGGCGCCATGGCGGCCGACCTTGTCAAAAACGGCGACCCGTCCATTTTGCGCTTTTTCATGGCAAAATCAAGGCCGCGCTCGCAAATATCCTTCGAGCCGGAAAGCCAGAACCTTTTGCTTTTGTACGACGAGTACGACCGCATGCAGCGCGCGTTCTTCGGCAAGGAAGAGGAAAAAGGCGCAACCGAAACAGAGCACATAAAACGCGTGTACCAACTGTCCTCCATAAACGGCGCGGAAAAGGAAATTCCCGCGCAGGTGCCCTTCTCGCTTGCAATCACCGTGGTGCAGTCCGCCAAGGGCCGCGAAATCGAGGCATTACAATCCATGGGCCATTTGCCCAAAAGCCTTTCGCCCCAGCAGCAAAAACAGGTGGAAAACAGGCTTACCGCGGCGCGCAAGTGGCTCGAATACTACGCGCCGGACGAATACAAGCTGTCCATACTCAAGGAGCTTCCAAAAGACGCGGAAAGCGCGCTTTCCGCGCAGGAAAAAGAGTTGTTCGCGGAGGCCGCGGGCAAAATCGAGTCGGGAATCGGCGGGGACGAGTTGCAGAACTTCATCTACAACTCGGCGAAAGAACGCGGCCTTGAGACAAAGAGGGTTTTCGCAAGCGCGTACAAAATCCTGCTTGGAAAAGAGCGCGGACCCCGCCTGGGGCCCTTCCTGCTGTCATTGGAACAAGGCTTTGCAGCCAAACGGCTGAGACTACAGGGCTAGAAAACTCGTTTTCTAAAACTTTTTGAAGGCGCCCAACAGCGCGGTTTTTGCTTTCGTTATTTTTTGCAAACGTCCATGCAGCGTTTTTTCGCGAGATGACAGGTCTTTTTTCAGGAGGGCTGCCTGAAGTTCCACCTGGACGGGGGAAGTTCCACCAGTGCAGGAAGAGTTTTCCACCGCCCGTTCGATGGAACAGGCTTTTGCCGCGTCCTTGTCAACGAGATCCCCGAGTTTTTTGCACTCTTGGATTCCCCGGGCTACAAGCTGCCCAACTTTTTCGTGCGCCAGCCTGAATGGCATTCCCTTGGAAACGTAGTAGTCAGAAAGGGCGACCGCATTGGAATAATTCGCAGCCGCAAGCTCGCGCATGCGCTTTTCGTTCCACGCGATTGTTTTCAGAATTTCAGCCATGACCGCCAGGGATAGGCGGGTTTGCCGGATGCCGTTGATTGCGGGCTTTTTAGTTGCCTGAAAGTCACGGTTGTATCCGGTCGGCAGGGAGTTCACAATCCCAAGCGTTTGCTGCAAATCCGCGTTGACTTCAACCGCTTTCGCGCGCATCAGTTCCAACGCGTCGGCGTTCTTTTTCTGCGGCATGATCGAACTTCCGGTGGCCCACTCGTCGGAGAGCGCCGCGATCCCGAATTCAAAAGTGCT
>DAHXMR010000021.1 GCA_027371655.1 Microcaldota archaeon | reverse complement strand
GCTCAACGACCGGTTCGGCCTGTGCGTGCGCGGAGTGGAAAGCAAGGACGTTGAGCGCGGGTTTGTTGCCGCAACCGAAATGTCGGTTTCAAAGAAAATTTCCATTGACGCCGCGCCAACCAAATTCCTGCGCGAGCCCGTGCAAAACAACGAAGTGCTGCACGCCTCGTGCGGCTTCCAGATGGCGCCGTGCAAAATAGTTTTCGATGGAACGGAATTGAAGGCCGGCGAAACAAAGAAGGCGACGCTTGAATTCGAACGCGAATACGCATTCGACTCCGAAGACTCATTGCTTCTGTGCCGTCTAAACTCTCGCACGCTTCGCGTGGTTGCGAAAGGAAACGGGTTAAAACCCGCATAAGCAAATCTATATATTTATCTGTGTATTAGTTTGTTTGGTGGTTGCCATGGGCTACAAGACCATAAGCGTTTCCGACGAGGTTTACACGAAGCTTGCTTCATTGAAGCACCCGGGGGAATCTTTCAACGAGTTTTTCGTAAGGGTTGCTGAAAAGCAAACGGTGGATTTGAAGAAGTTTTTTGGCGCGTGGAAGATGTCGGACCGCGAAGAAAAAGCAATGAAAAAAGACCTCCGGAAGATTTGGGGCGCTTGGGATGAAAGTCTTAGACAGTGATCTTTTGGTCGCAATCCTTCGCGGCAAAAACGAAGCGCTGGCTTTCGTGGACGGGTTTTCGGAAGGGGACGCAGTTACCACTTCGATCAATTCGTTTGAACTTTTCAGGGGCGCTTTCAAGTCCGAAAACGCGGATGCCAACCTGCAGAAAACTTCCGAATTGCTTTCCTCGATGGGCGTTCTTGTTTTGGACGGGCAGTCTTCCAGAATTGCTGGCGAAATTTATGCGCGCCTCGAGAAGAGCGGCAGCCCCTTGGAAATACAGGACTGCTTGGTAGCAGCAATAACCATCAGCAATAACGCGGTCTTGGTAACCAGGAACCACAAGCATTTTTCCCGAGTTAGCGGGCTTAAAATTGAAAAGTGGTAATTCATGAAAATCGGCATACTCACAGGCACCCGGCCCGACATCATCAAGATGGCGCCGGTATACTGGGAGTGCAAAAAACGCGGGCACAACGTGGTGCTTGTGCACGTTGCCCAGCACTACCCCTTCCACCTCTACGAGGGTGTCTACCGCGACCTTGAATTGCCTTTTCCCCCCGACTTTGAAGTGGGCATGAGCGCCGTCAAGAAGCTTGGGGTGCACGCGTCGAAACTCGCGCACCACGCGGACCAGCAATTCGGCTGGAAATTGACGAAAACCCTCGAATCGGTTGCCGAAAACGTTGTTTCGCGCAGGCCCAACCCCGCGGCGCTTGTTGCAAACTCAATGCTCGGATTGACCAAGCTGTTCAAAGGGCCCCTTAAGGATTTGGACATCATGCTCGTGCACGGCGACACGCTGACCTGCATGTCCGGCGCGCTTTCCGCGTCGCTTAACTTGATTCCGGTTGGCCACATAGAGGCCGGCTTGCGCACTTTTTCAAAAGAGCCGTTTCCCGAACAGGTGGACACGCGCACGTCCGATGCATGCTCCGACTTGTACTTTGCCGCAACCAAGACAAACGAGCAGAACTTGCTGAACGAAGGGTTTTCACGGGAACGCATTTTCACGGTTGGAAACTCGGTTGTTGACGCCGCAAAGTGGGCGTCGAAAAAAGGCGAGAAAAGCCGCGAATTCTTCGAAAAGCACGGCGTTGACTTTTCCAAGAAAATCGTCTACGCCTCCTGCCACCGCCGCGAAAACTTGATGCACAAGGAACGCTTCCTTGCAATCACAAGCGCGCTTTTCAAACTCTCCGACGAAGGGTTCCAAGTGCTCTGGAGCATCAGGCCCGGCACGCAAACCGCGATAAAAGAATACGGCCTGCAAGGCGAGATTGAAAAACACCCGAACATTTTGGCGGTGCCCGACATTCCCAATTACACGGACACGATGTTTTTGCTGAGCAAGGCGCGCATGATAATCACGGACAGCGGAAGCATGCAGGAAGAAGCCGCTGCGTTGCACGTTCCCTGCGTTACCACGCGCTTTGTCACCGACCGCCCCGAAAGCGTGGAGGCGGGGGTGAATGTCTTGGCCCCGCCCAAGAACGCGAACGACGTGCTTCGCGCTGCTTATGCTGTTGACGAGGACAACGAGGGAATGAGAAAGAAAAAGAACCCCTATGGGGATGGAAACTCAAGCAAGCTGATTCTTGACGCACTCGAAAAATTCGAAGGAAAACTCATACAATGGGAGCACCAGAAGTGAAGCTTGGCGCGTTGCCCGGTATTTGCAATTTTCCGAAAAGCGCTTTTAAATATACCTGCGTATATCTGTGTATAGGTGAGCGCTTATGGAATTCACGACGATTCGGGTGAGCCCGAAGACCAAGGGCGGGCTTGACCGGTTCCGCGAGTACCGGAACGAAAGCTACGATGAAATCCTGAACAAAATCGTGTTCGTCGCAAAAACGGCTGAAAAAAACCCGAAGCTGAGCCAAAAGACCGTGCGGGAAATCGAGGCGGCCCGCGAAAGGATAAGAAAAGGCTCCTTCTATGATGAAGCCTCGGTGAAGAAAATGCTAGGGATGTAAGCGGACTTGTTCCTGCTGATATTCGACAAAAAAGCCGCAAGATTCCTCGCCAGCCTGCAAAAGCCTTTGGCAATCCGCATTTACAAAAAGCTTGAAACCGCCAAAGCCGACCCATTCCGCTATTTCGAAAGGCTTGCCGGCAGAACCGACTACAAGCTGCGCGTGGGCGACTACCGGGCAATCGCCGACATAAACGCCGGCCTGCAACGGATAGACGTCACCAAAATCGGCCACAGAAAAAACGTTTACGAATAAAACTGGGAAAGTTCCCCAACTGTCTAACAAAAGTCTTCGGTAATGTAGACATAGGTGTCAAGGGGCTTCCTATAAACGCCAATTCCTTCCGTCGAGTAGTGGGGGGTTAAGATATTTTCTCGATGTCCCGGACTGTTCATCCAGCTTTCAACGGTTTGACTTGCGACGGTGGTCTTATCGTTCCATATTGCCCATGGGAATATTGCCATTAGCCCAAAGCTGGATGCGATTGGCATTTTAGCAATATTCTCTCCCAACCCATCTGAATAGCCGCCGCCATACATTTTGAAACAATTATATCCGGCTGTTTTTCCTCTTGAGGTTGGCGTTGTCCCGTCGGGGCTTACGTGCTCAAAATAGTTTTTTATGCCCATATCGTTGCTATGGTTTCTAGCCGCTGATTGTAACTTGCTGTCGAAGGAGAGCGGCGGTAGTCCTTGTTGTTGCCGTTCTAGGTTAATTTTCTCGTGTATTTTGTATTCGATGGATCGCATGTCCCAAAATTCGAAAATGGGGTAAAAAAAGACGTACCCGACATAGGCTATAATTAGGATCGCGCCAGTCAAGTCATTTGAGCCCATCCGCATATCACGCTCAAAATACTTTGGCGATCCTCGACTGGCTGGGTTTAATTCAATATTCCATGGGCGTGAATTTGATTCTTTGATTTTGGGACAGTTCGTTCTTGATTATGCTCAAGGTGTTTGTTGCCCGGTCTATTCTGTGTCGGATGGTGTCCAAGCTTACTTCTTGTTTTGCTTTTTCCGAAGCTATTGAGTGAAAAATGCCCTTGACATACCTACTTTCCGAAAGGCGTTTTTTTCCTTCTTCGAGCAAACGATTGTAAGTTGCAATGTTGTCTTCGGTCTTCTGAATTTCGATTTCCATTCTTGAAAGCTGATGATTGTATTCACTTACAGCCTGGCTGTATAGCTCTTTGGTTTCCCTAATTTCTTTTTCTTTTGTTTCAATCTTGTCCCGGGTTTGTTTAAATGCTGTTTTCGAAGCGTATTCGGGGTACTGCTTCAAGTAGTCCATCATTGAGTCGAAGCGCATTTCTTCTACGTCGGACTCGTTGATTTTTTGTCGTATGTTTACTGTTTTGATCTTGTTACGCTTGGTAGTTTTGTCCCACATACCGGATTCAAAGCTTGTTTCTTTAGATAGCAGGTTCTCTAGTGAGTCATAAAGGGCCCGCCGTTCGTTTTCATGCGTGCCTATGTCGTTCTTGAGTTTCTGGGCCCGGTTGTGGGCGTATTTGAGTTTTTCGTTCTCTTGTTTAAGCCAATAGATGGTTTTTTCGATGGTTATGTTTGTGTTATCTAGTTCTGTTTGATATCGATTGCGAAGGAAAATAGCATCTGTTCTTCCAGTAATCGCTCCAGTGATGCCGCCGCCAGTAACTTGGGGCGTCCCATCATACTGGAAGGAGTTATTTCCCATAAGGGCGTCGCTTGCTTTGGATTGATTATATTGAGTTCTGCGATCCACGCGGCTCACCTCATTTGAAATATTCTTTTTCGTTAAGGTTTTTTGGTTTAATGTTGACCTCAAAATGACGTATCATTTTCTTTATGGATTCTTGCTTTGTTTTGAGTCGGTTAACCATTTTGTAGACGTCGACTATTTGGTTTTCTTCCTCGGTCAAATCTATTTGGATTTTCACCATATAATATCACAATATACTATATATTAGTAAGTTATATTTAAGCCTTTGCGTTACTCTGTTAGTTGGCGCTACTGCTTAGCGAGTTATGCGGATTATTTGTTATGTGACCTGCTTTTTCGTTGTAGGCGGGGCCAGGCGGTTGTATTGGACTAGGGTATTTGGAGTTTTCAAAACCCATTAAAAACAATTCTCCTTAAAATCTGCTAAGGCTTTACAAAGGGCAAGCGTAGGTTTGGGATTGTTGGTTTTTATGGCTCTAAAAGAATCCGCAGAAATCGGCGTGTTTGGCGGCTCAGGCTTTTATTCTCTTGCCGCAGGCGGCGAGGTTGCCGAAGGCAAAGTGCGCGAAATCGAAGTGGACACGCCCTACGGCAAGCCGTCTGACAAGATTGCGATTGCTGAAATAGGGGGAAGGAAAGTCGCTTTTCTTCCACGGCACGGCAAGCACCACGATTACCCGCCCCACATGATCAACTTTCGCGCAAATCTTTGGGCTTTCAAGGAACTCGGCGTTACGCGCGTGATTGGGCCTGCTGCCGCAGGTTCGCTTGACGCGGAAATCAAGCCCGGCGAATTCGTCGTATGCGACCAATTCGTGGACAGGACTTGGGGCAGGAAGGACACGTTTTACGACGCAAGGCCGGTCACGCACATCAGCGCGGCGGAGCCGTATTGCCCGGAGTTGCGCAAGCTTGCGGTTGACGCGGCGAAAAAGTGCGGGATTCCCGTGCACAACCACGGCACTGTCGTGGTGATTCAGGGCCCGAGGTTTTCCACCAAGGCGGAAAGCAGGTGGTTTTCCAGAAACGGCTGGCAGGTAATCAACATGACACAATACCCGGAAGCAGTGCTTGCGCGGGAACTCGAAATGTGCTATGTCAACGTCTCGCTTATCACCGACTACGACGCTGGCTTGGAAGGCCACGTTGCCCCAGTGACCGCGGAAGAAGTTGTGAAAACCTTCAACGCCAACAACGACAAGCTCAAAAAAATGCTTTTGGAACTCATTCCAAAAATCCCAAAGCAACGCGAAGAATGCGGGTGCGGCACCGCCTTAAAATTCGCCCGCATGTAACTTTTCAAAAGGTTTTTTTCAAGACGGTTGAGAGCAATTCGCGCCCGATAGGGCGCGCGGGAGATTAAGATGACTATTCTTTGTACTGGTTCGGTGGCGTTGGACACGACGACTACGCCGTTCAAGCGTGTGGAGCGCATTTTGGGCGGGAGTGCGAGTTACTTCGCGCTTGCGGCGAGCTTGTTTCATCCGACCGCGATTGTGAGCGCGGTGGGCGGCGATTTTCCGCAGAAGTATTGGGATTTGCTTTGCGAGCGTGGAATCGACTTGTCGTGCGTGCAGAGGAAGAAGGACGAGAAGACGATGTTTTTCGACTCGTCTTTCGGCTATGATTTGCACGGCAGGAAGGCCAACAAGCTGGAACTCAACGTTTTCGAGGATTTTGTGCCCGATATTTCGGAAACGCTTGCGAAGGCGGAGTTCGTTTATTTGGGCACGCTTTTGCCGAGTGTGCAGAAGCAGGTTTTGCTTGAGACGCCCAGGAAAAAGTTCGCGTTCATGGACACAATCGAGTATTACATCCAGAATGACAAGCGGGGCTTGGAGCAGGTGCTCTCCGAAGTGGACGGCGTTGTGCTCAACGACGTTGAGGCGCGCATGCTGTGCGGCGTTCCCCAAATCATCAAGGCGGGCAAGAAGCTGCTTGATTACGGGATGAAGTTGGCGATTATCAAGAAGGGCGAGCATGGGAGCATGGTTTTTTCCGACGATGGCAACGTGCTTCCGTTTCCCGCTGTCCCCCTTGAGGAAATAGTGGACCCAACCGGCGCGGGCGACAGTTTCGCCGGCGGTTTCGTGGGCCACATTGCCCGCTGCGGGGGAAAGCTCGACGAGCGCACGATAAAGCAGGCAATCGCTTACGCGAACGTGATGGGCTCGTTTGCGGTTGAAAAATTCGGCGTGGACGGCTTGAAGCGCTCCAACGCCGAGGTGGAAAAGCGCTTCGAGGATTACAAGCGCATGATTTCAGTTTATTGATTCCTTTGTTGTTTTGTTTGCTTGGCGGGTTTTTGGGGGTTTTTCTTTATGGAAAAAAAGCAGGCCGACGTGCAGAAAATCAGCTGCAAGATTTTGTCGTGGGACGACGTTGATGCGCTGTGCAAGAAGCTTGCGCAGAAAATAGTCGATTCAAGCTACAAGCCGGACATAATCATCGGGCTTGCGCGCGGGGGATGGTTTTCGGCCCGCGTGCTGTGCGACTTGCTTGGAGTCAAGGAACTGATTTCCCTCAAGGTCGAGCACTGGGGCGTGACCGCGCAGCCGGACGGCAAGGCGGTGATAAAGTACCCGTTCGATTTGGATTTGTCCGACAAGAAAGTGCTGGTGGTCGACGACATCACGGACACGGGGGAGAGTATGCGTTTGTCCGCCGAGTTTTTGGCTCCCATGAAGCCCAAGGCAATGCGCACCGCGGTCTTGCAGCACATTTCCTCCTCTTCCAAGTTCAATCCCGACTTTTTCGGCGACGACGTGCCGTGGTTCTGGTACGTTTACCCGTGGAATTACTACGAGGACATGGGCAACCTCGTGCCCAAGGTGTTTGCAAAAGGCGAGGCGTTGGGCGATGTGGAGGTCAACGCGCGTTTGAAGAAGAATTACGCGTTTTCTTTGGACCAAAAAAAGCTTTCGGAGACGCTTGCACAGCTTGGGAAGAAGGCTGTCCTGAAAAAGCAGGGCGACAAGTGGGCGGTTGCCTAAAGTCCGTTACTTTTTTTGTTCCGCCTGCGCCTTCTTGTGGAGTTCCCGCACTTGTTCCATGATGTCCGAGTGGTAGTTGCGCGCCTGCGCTTCGTGGCTTGAAGACACGCGATGCAACGCTTCCTCGAAGTCAGCCTTGAAGTCCGGCATCCCCACTTTCTTGAGAACTATGAAGCCTTGGGATTCGAAGCATGCGAGCTTGTCATTTTCCCGCAAACCTGCCCGGTTGCGCAAATCTTTTGGGATGACTATCTGCCCCTTGGAGGTTACTGTGCAGAATTCCACTCCTGTTGGGGCATCGGACGCCATCGTAATTCCTCCTTTTTTGATTCGCAAAGCACACATTGACGATGAACCGAACGGAACTCCCGCCCCCACGTCTGAAGACGCGGGATTCCGTTGGGGTCTGGCAAACACCACAAATGGTAAGAAATTACTACTTTATATATTTTACTACTGTTTTTGGGGGCTAGCCCCTAGGCAGAAGGCTGGTTAGTAGTAATTTCCTACTTGTATGTTTTTACTATTTTGTTGGCATTAGTGGAAGTATGGCGGTTTAACGCCAATAGTGGAAGTATGGGGTCTATTTTAACTAAAAAGGGGCTTGGCGTGGTGGTTCAGTCGAACTCTACCAAATATTGTTTGAGCTTTTGCTGGTCTTGGAACGCGCTTGCGATGAGGGATGAGATGTCCACGTTGCTTACGGGCGAGGAAATCGTGTTTGTTGCCACAATCTCGTCGGCAACAGGCGTCAAGCGTTCGAGGGCGTTGTCGGAGAGCACGGCGTGCACGAAGCATGCGATTGCCTTGGTCGCGCCGTGCAGCTTGCACGCCTGCAGTGCCTTGACCATGGTGCCCCCCGATGCGCACATGTCGTCTATCACGATTGCGGTTTTGCCGTCGATTTTGGCGCCGTCGGGCGTCATGGTGATTTCTCCCGTGTGCACGTCGCGCTGCTTGTTGAACGCGGTCCACTCGCCGAATCCCATTTTGGTTGCGAAGTGCTTTGCAAGCGGCGCGGCTCCCCTGTCGGGCCCGATTACAATCGCGTTTTTGTCAAAGTCCTTGCGCTCGGCAAAGAATGCTGCAAGCAGCGGAACCGCGTCCAAGTCGAATGTTTTTCCCGAGAAGAATCCCGGCAAATCCCCGCGCGAGTGCGAGTTAATTGTAACGAAACGCGTGGCGCCCGCGCTTTCGAGGAATTTGGCGACTATTTCGGCGCTCACCGGCTGCCCGGGCAAATACTGCTGGTGCTGGCGCGCGTAAACAAAATACGGCATTGCCACGGCAAGCGAGCCTGGCTTCAATTTCCGGATAACGTCGACGATGAAGAGTGTTTTTACCAAATACGTGTTGGGGTTTTCGCCCGCGCGCATCTGCAGCACGAGCACGCATTCCTTGCCTTCCACGGGGTTTCCGCCGCCGGCTTCTTCAAGGAGCACGCGGGGGCAGACTTCGCCGTCGCTGAACGCGCGGGGGTCGACGGGTATAAACGTGGCGGCAAGGCGTTCTGCAACGCGGCGGCCCAATTCGTCTCCGATGACTATCACAATCAGACACCCTGTCTCCAGCTAATCGGTCCTGAAATCCGGGGACCGAATAATTTGGGGCGCCGCGGGCTTAAAACGCTTTTTGTGCCCAACAAAAAAAGTCAGAGGGCTTTTTCGATTTCGTCCACGGACGCGCGCAGTTTCCACGCCGAGTACGCGGTTGTCGGCGCAAGCCACAGGTAGAGTATGGCGCGGTAGAGCACTGATGCGGAGAAGCCTATTTCGAAGGGCACGCCCACGAGGCTTGCGAAAAAGGCGTACGCGGTGTCGCGCGCTCCGAATCCGCCGGGAATGAACGAGAACACGCCCACCAAAAGGGCTAGCGCCACTATTGCGAAGGCGGCAAAGTAATCCACCTTGAAGCCGAGGGCGGCCAAAAGCGTTTGCTGTACGTATCCCTCTATCGCCCATCCCAGTACGGTGAGGAGAAATGTTTGCGCAAGAAGCGTTTTGTCCTTGACGTAAAGCGAACGCGATTCCTCGAAGGAGCGCCCGGTTTCCTCAAGTTTTTCGCGCACGGAGTGCCCGGTTTTTTTGAGCGCGCCGAGGGCGTTTGCAAGCCCTTGGGCAACGCGCCCGGCAAATGCGGCTGCGCTTGACGCGAAGTTTTTCTTGAAAATGGATGCGAAGAAGAACGTGCTCATTG
>DAHXMR010000018.1 GCA_027371655.1 Microcaldota archaeon | reverse complement strand
CGGACAAATTGGTTCACCTTTGGTTTTTTGCAGGCATTTGTTGGTGCGTTCAGTATTTTTCTTTCTTGCGCTTCTCCTCGGCTTCAAGCAGGCGGATGGCGGAGAGGTGGATTTGCATGGAGTGCTCGCACATTTCCATCGCTATTTCGCGTTCCTCGTCGGAGAGGTTTTTGGCGTGGGCGTCGGTGCAGCGGGAGATGTAGTCGTAGAGGCATTTGGAGAGCGAGGCGACGGCGCTCATGTTGAATTCGCATTCGGTTTCGTCAAGGGCCTCGTGGATGTCCTTGATTCCGCGTTCCACGCATTTGGAGAAGTTCTTGCACGTTGCAACGGGTGTGTCGGCCATTTTTCGGTTTCCGCCCTTTTGTTTCGCGTTTTGAGCCGCTTTGCGGCGGTTCGTTTAAATAGAGGGGATTGCGTCATTTTAAATATTTCCAAGCGCATTTTTTGCCTTTGGGCGAAAGCGCTGTTGGCTTTTGCAAGTGGTTGATTGCCCGTGTCCGCTGCCGATGATTTGAGGAGGGAGTTG
Source organism: Microcaldota archaeon (assembly GCA_027371655.1). The sequence goes on along the minus strand of DAHXMR010000018.1, from coordinate 7,521 downwards.
CCCCACGTTATTGCGCTCGTCGTGCTTCTCCTTGTGCTGCTTGTCGTGCTCACGAAGTTCAAGTGGGTGCACGCGTCGCAGGTTCCCGGCAACTGGCACGACATTTATTGCGGGGACATCCTGCCCGGGGTTTCCTTAAGCGGCGGGCATTCGCGGGTGGCTCTTGTGTACGACGACCTTGCGATGGGCGACTGGCGGGTGCTGCAGCAGCGGATTGCCAACGAGCGGCTCTTCACCCTGGTCGAGCCGATTCCGGAGTTCGACATCAGTTCCGGCCTGCTTTCGCAGTACGAGCTTGTGATTTTGCACAACAAGCGCATCACGCTGAAGGAGGCGCAGGCGGTGGAGGATTACCTTGCTTCCGGCGGCACGGTGCTTATGATCGGGGACGCGGCGTCGCAGTATTACCTTTCGCCTGACGAGCTTGCTGAGGCGGACGTGATTGAGCAGGCGAAGCCGGGGTGGAAGGCGTTCAAGATAAACGAGACCGCGGCGCAGAAGGGCTTCGGCGTCCTGGCGAACCAGTTGGGCGCGCAGTATTTGGGCGGCGTCAACGAGTCCTCTTTCGAGGTGAAGACGGTTTTGCGCCAGCACCTGGTCATGGCCAGCTTTCCCGACGGCCTGAAGGGTTTTCCGCCGTTGCCGTTCGCGAAGGTGGCGGCCGATCCGGCGTACACCACGAAGCTCGCTTCAATCGTGCAGGGCAAGGACGAGTATCCGGGTGTCCTTGAGACCAAGCTGGGCCTGCCCTTCTTCGGCAGGACGTACATGATGTACGTCGCCTTCCCGATTGAGAATGCCGGGCCGGGTTCGAAAACGCTTCTTCAGAATATAATGGATTATCTGGTGGTTTGCTGATGTTTTTGCGGATTCACGTTTTTGGGAAGGAAGAGGTGTAGAGAGGGGAAACGTCAGTTTCCCCTTCTATGCGATTACTTGGTGGTTTGCTGAATTTTGTTTTTGGTGCGGGCGGGCATTGTCGGGGGCTTTCGGGCTTCAACTGATAATGTTTATAAATGGCTTGTTGCACTAACTTTTATTACCGCGATGGTGATGTTGAAAAATGGGTTATATGAAAAGGGGACAGCAGCACACTGAGAGCTTGATTCCTATAGTGTTGATCGCCGTTTTGGCGATTTTCGTCGCGGCCAAGTTCGGCTGGATCGACGTTTCGGGGGTTCCCCTTCTCAACATGCTCGTTCCCGCGCCCGTGATCAAGGTGGGCGTTGTGGGGCGCGCGTCGAGCGACGTTCGCGGGATGCTTGAGACCGAAGTGTTCCGCGTGCAGGGCATCCGTTATGCCGGCGACATTCCCCAGGAAGTGCTTTATCCGGGGGTGTTGGACAACTTTGACATCGTGATTGTGCAGGGCACGCAGGTTTGCGACCGCACCGCGCGCGAAGTGCTTGCGGACAAGGTGAAAAGCGGCGGCAAGCTCATATTGGTTGGCGACTCGTGCACCCGCGTTACCGACGACCCGAATGCGGTCGGCTGGGACGTTGGAATCGGCACTTTGGGCGACATAGTCCCCGCGATGGTAGGCGGCCCCACTCACGAACGCGAGCCCGTAAGGCGCTCGGGCGTGTCGGGCAAGTTCAAGATAATCGCGTTCGACCACCCGATTTTCAACGGAATCAAGAACTTCGGGTTCAACGGCAACCTCGTCGAGGTTTATCCCAAGGCGAACGCGAACGTGCTGGCATTCATCGACGAATCGGCGTCCGGCAAGGTGACTTTGCCCGCCGAGTACGCGATCTTGGAGACCAAGAGCCTGCTTTCCGGCAAGGTGCTGTACCTGGCGTACGACCCGACTGTGACGACCAGCCGCGAAATGTTCTTGAACATGATTTTGTACCTCAAGGGCGCGAAGGGCTAAGTTCCCCTTTTTCCCCTCTTTTTTCTTTTTCTTTTTTTTTCCTTTTTCTTCCGGTTTTTTTATTTTTTATTAGCGCGAGCCTTGGCGGGATTTTTGTTTGCGGGGTTTGTCGGGTTTGATCGTGGGCGTTGATGCGGGGGCGACCGCGGCTTTTGCGGTCGTTGACTTGGACGGCAATTTCGTGGATGTTGGATCTGGCAGGGGCTGGGGCGCGGCCGAGCTCGCCTTGCGCGTGTCCAAGTATTCGCCGAAGGTTGTCGCGTGCGACACGAACCCGCCTAACGCGCTTTCGAAAAAGCTTGCCGCGCTGTTCGGGGCGAAGCTGTTTTTCCCAAAGCGGTCGCTTTCGGTTTTGGAAAAGCTTTTTGCAACCAGGGATTTTGGGTGCAAAAACGCGCACGAGCGCGACGCGCTTGCGGCGGCGTTGAAGGCGTTCCACCTGGTGCAGAACAAGCTTAAGCAGGCGCACCGGCATTTCTCGCAGAGGGGGGTGCCGCCGGGTTCGGAGATGGACGCGCTGAAGGCGAAGGTGCTTTCCGGGCGCAGGATGCACGACCTTGCCGGGGGGCTTGCCGAGGGAAAATGAATAGTTTTTTATTGGATGTTATGGAAAGAGACTACTCCCGTTTGGCTTATTCGCGGATGGCGGATGTTGTTTTGGGCCGGGCGGGGTTTTTGGGTGTTTTTTTTAGGATGGCGGTAAAAATCGATTTGTCCAAGTGCCGGGGTTCGGGCCAGTGCGCCATGGTCTGCCCGGTGAGTTTGTTTGAAGTTAAAACCGGGAAGTCCCATTTCTTCACCGACCGCGAAGACGAGTGCCTCAAGTGCCACGCCTGCGAAGTGAACTGCCCGTCAAAGGCCATAACCGTTGACTGACTGTTTATCTTAGGAGGTTTCGGTAACATGCAGGAAGAAGATTCGCAAGCTAATGCAGCATCGGACGCCACGGCTTCGTGTTCGCCGCAGGGCGAGGGCGAGGAAGTGTGTGCGTCGCAGCCCGGCGGGCTTTCGCCGGATGATAACACCGTTTTCGTCGGCAGGAAGCCGCCGATGAGCTATGTTACCGCGGTTGTCACCCGCTTCAACAACGGCTCGCCCGAGGTGCGCCTGAAGGCGCGCGGGAAGAGCATTTGCCTTGCGGTTGACGTGACGCAGATTGTCAAGCGCAAGTTTTACCCGGAAATGAAGATCAACAACGTGGTCATAGGCACCGAGGAGCTGCCAAGCGAGGACGGGCGGATGAGCCGCGTGTCCAGCATGACGATTTTCCTCTCCAAATAAGCCGCTTTTTTTGGGTTGGGGCGGTTTTTTTTTCTTGCCGCCAACTGGTTTTTTCCCGCGTTCGGTTTTGGCGCCGCATAAACTTGTTTTTAATTAGCTGGGCGCCTAATTTTTCCATGAAAGCGCCCATTTGCGAAATAGACGTTGCAACGGATTCGCTTTGCTCGTCGTGTTCGGCGAAGATGCAGTCGGGCGAGCTTGAGCCCATCGACCGGAAGGTGTGCGAGTTTTTGTACAAGCGCAACGACGATTTGTCGCTTGGGCCGGTGGAGTTCCGCAAGGCGGTTGAGGCCGACAAGGCGGTAGTGGTGATTACGGACAGCGAGCCCGGGCTTTTGATCGGCTTCGGGGGCAAAATCGCCCGCGAGTTGTCCAAATTTTTGGGCAAGCATGTGAAGGTGGTGGGAAGCAGGGTGGACTTGAACACCGCGCTTTCCGAATTGCTTGCCCCGCTGCGGGTGAGGGGCGTGAACACGGTTTTCCGCGCGGGGGGCAAGGCGTACAAGGTGCGGCTTTCGCGCTTCGACGAGAAAAGGCTGCCTTTGCCCAGGGACGTGATTGAGCGCGTGATGAAATTGATTTACAAGGAGCCCGTGTTCTTCGAATTCGAGTGAATTGGGCGTTTTGGGAATATGGGAGGTTTTGGGCTTTTGGCTTTCCCAACTGTTTCGAAAAGCGTTTTGAAAAAGATTTTCCCCAAGCGCGCGCCTTGGGCCCGCAAGGGCGAGTTTGGGCGGCTTCTTGTGGTGGGCGGCTCGAAGAGGTTTCACGGTTCGCCTGTTTTCAATTCCTTTGCCGCGTACCGCGCGGGCTGTGATTTGGTTTTTCTTGCCGCGCCGCGGAGGGCGGCCGATTTGGCAGCGGCTTTTTCCCCTTCCATTATCACGTATCCTTTGGAGGGCGAGTATTTTTCGCCTGTGCACGTGGAAGAAGTGCTGCAATTGCAGCGCGATTACTCCGCGACCGCGATGGTGGTTGGCGGGGGAATGTGGCGCGAACTTGAAACGTTCGTTGCAATCCGCGAACTGATTAGGAAAACGGATTTGCCCCTTGTAATTGACGCGGATGCGATACGCGCAATTGCGCAAACCCCCGAAGTGTTGCGCGGAAAAAAGTGCATCATTACCCCGCACTCCGAGGAGTTCCGCGTGTTGTCGGGAATAAGGCTTTCAAGCGATGTTGCGCAGAGGGCGCAAGCCGCGCAAAAAGTTGCACAAAAATTGGGGGCAACAATCCTGCTCAAGGGCCACGTAGATGTCCTTTCTGATGGCGGCAAAGCCGCACTAAACAAGACCGGAACGCCGTTCATGACCAAGGGCGGCTTCGGCGACTGCCTTGCCGGAATATGCGGCGCGTTTCTTGCGCGCGGCGCGTCGCCGTTTGATGCCGCTTGCGCCGCGGCGTTTGTGAACGGAAAGGCGGGGGAATTGGCGGCAAGGGAAAAAGGCGAGTCGCTTATGCCGATGGATTCGGTGGAAAAGATTTCGCAGGTTTTGCGCGGCATTTGAGCATGCTTTGGGCGTGATGGGTGTTTTTTTTGGTGGCTGTAAAATCGGTTGCGCGTGCGGGGAAGAATTCCGGGGTTTTCGTGTTCGCAAGCGGGGCGGTGCCCGCAATCGCGTATCATTTGCCCCGGCATACGGTTGCCGCGCGGAGCGTGCTGAAGGGCAGCGGGGTGGCGCCGCCTTCGGGGAGCATTTTTGCGGCGCTTGAGGTTTCGCCGGCGTGGCGCGGTTTCAGCTGCAGGACTGGAAGTCTAATTCGCTTCTTCTAATTCCCAAGGAGGAGCATTTGCCGCAGGAAGAGTGGAATGGGGCGTGGAAAACTCATGCCGTGCCGGGCGCGGTTGCTTACGCGAATTTGGCGGTAAGCAAGGAAAAAAAGGCGGTGGTGCTCTTGGAGCTTCAAAGCGAGTTCCAGTCGAAAAGTTATTCGCACGGAACTGACGCGGGCCGGATCCGCCAGTGGGAATCGTTCAAGGCCGGGCATTTCGGAGAGTACAGGAATTGGTAGCACGCGCTTTTGGTTGCCGCTGCAAAGTACGCGCGCGATAAGGGGTATGATTTTTACGTTTCGCAGCCCAAGGCGCACACGGATTACTGGGCGGGAATGTCCAAGCAGACCGCGAACCAGGTTTACCGCAACACCGCGTCCAAGGTGGCGGGAATGCTTGGCGCAAGGGTTGAAAAGGTGAGTTCGGCAGGGCTTTTGCACCCCGAATATGCAAAGCGGTTCGCGTCGTTGAGGAAGTTCGTGTACCCGCAAGGTGCGCCTGCAGCGGCCGGCCGCGGGAAAAAATCCGCTTCGGCAAAAGTGCCGGCTTGATTTTTTTGGTGTTTGTTTGGATGCAAATTGCTCGCAGGTTTTTGACCAAGCGGCACAATTCGGTGCCCCCCGCAAAGAGCCTTGTCGAGATTTTTCCAAAGCCGGGGCTTTCGGGCACGGTGAGGGACCGCCTTGGGGCTTCGGGCATTGCCCCGCCTGCGGGCCGCATTTTTCTCGCCGAAGACGTTGCCCCGGCGTGGGCGAGGTTTGCAAGGCATGACAACTACCATTCGGAAAAGCCGAACAACTGGGAGTCGAAGACGCTTCTTCTCATGCCGGACGAGGGGCATCTTGCCCATTCGGAGTGGCCTGATTCGTGGAAGACGCACACGGTCAGCGGGGCGGTCGCTTATGCGAATCTTGCGGTGAACGCAAAAGAGCGCGCGGTCATCCTGCTCGAGTTGCAGAACGAGTTCAACGCCCGCGATTACCCGCATATGCGCAAGGGGTATCCGGGGTACGGCGCGCAGGCGCATGCCGGCAGGGAATTGTGGGAGCGTTGGAAGGCCAAGGGCGGGCTTAGCGGGAAATATGAAAACTGGCACGCGGGGCTGATGTTGGCCGCGGCGGAATTCGCGCGGAAGAAGGGTTATTCGTTTTACGTTACCACGCCCGCGCACCACCTGAATCTGTGGACGCGGGGTTACGGGGACGATTTGTCGGAAAAAACCGCGGGCAAAGTGTACGGCTACACGCTGAACCGGCTTTTGAGGAAAAAGGCCTTGAACGCTACCGCGCTCAACGTTCCGCGAGAGCGGCTGGTTTTGAAAGGCGGCGAGTTCAACGAGCCGCCGCTGTTCGACTACTTCGACTTCAACCTCAGGCGCAAGGGGCTTTTTGGCCTGAAAAAAATAGTTTTCAAAAAATGATTTGCCCGAAAAATCATTCAAGCAATAGCGCGGGCTTGAAGGGAAGCGCTTTGCCCGCCTTGTCGGCAAGCGTTTTGTTTCCGCTTTGCGAGCGCGCGTCTTCCTCGCCGATTATTTGCACCTGGCTTTTGAATTGTTCCGCGAGTTTTTGCGAGGCCGCTTGCAGGGTTTCCAATTCGTCGAACGAGGGAAGCCCTCCGGCCTCTTCCTTGTACTGGTGGATGGTTTTTCCGATTGATTTCAAGAACGCCGGCACTTCCGCGCCCTTGGCCCGCAACTGCGGGTTTTTCATAGCAGACTGCGTTGCCGCGCCTATGTCGAAGTGGTCCTTTGCGAATTGCAGCGAGTCCGCAAGCAGTTCGCGCTTCCATTTTGCAGCGGCGATTATCGTGATTTTCGCGGGCTGCTTTTTGGTGAGCCCGATTACTTTTGCAATGTCCTCTCCCACCTGCAGCGCGAACGATTCCTCCTTTTCGAGCATTGGGTCGATTTTCGACTCGTCCGCAACGGGGAACGCCGCGTTGCTTGCGAAGCCCTTCCCAAGCATTTTTTGCCAAAGCTCTTCCGCGCAGTGGGGGGCAAGCGGCGCCGAAAGCAGAACGACTTTTTGAAGCGAATCCAGAAGCAATTTTTTGTTTGCATTGCTTCCCCTGCCCTGCGCGTATTCCTTCAAGGCCTGCAGGCCCAAATGCAAAGCGTGAAACATCCCCGTCCGGAAGCATAAGTCCTCGAAACTGGCGGTTGTGTTTTTGACAACGGAGTTGATGCGGCTTTCAAGCAATGCCTCGCTGCGGGTGCTTGCGCCGTTTGCATTTTCGGGCAGGGCGCTTGCGAATTCGAAAAGCTCGAACAACTGTTCGAGTTCGCGCTTGCGGGTTTTCACGGTGTCGAATTTCCAGTCCGCGTCCGACAAGCCTTCGCTTGAGGTGATTATGTTGAGGCGGAACACGTCGGCGCCGTATTCTTCCACCAAGTCCAGCATTGGGAATATGTTTCCCTTGCTTTTGCTCATTTTCTCGCCTTCCACCTGCACCCATCCGTTCACCGAGATTCCCTTTGGCCAGTGTTGTTTGCGGAAGAGGGCGGTGTGGTGGAACAGGTAGTACGTCAGGTGGTTTTGCACAAGTTCCACGGCGGAGTTTCTCATGTCCACTGGGTAGAAGTATTCGA
>DAHXMR010000127.1 GCA_027371655.1 Microcaldota archaeon | reverse complement strand
AACTGCGGGGTTGAGTCCGCATCTTTCGAAATTTTCGGTAACCGAACAAGGCGTGAATTACACGTTCGGAGTGGCCGAGTACGGAGATTCAGGAATGTTGTTTCAACCGCAATTCGAAATAAGCTCCAGCCATAAACTCGCGGACGCTATCGAAAACTCTCTGCGAACTTAGGCGATTTTTAACGATCGTTGAACGCGTAATAGGACTTTTTCTGGATGTTTAAGCTCGTGCTCCCAAACGGTAAGGCTTCGGAAGCCCATGCGGTTTAACTTTTTTTTGACGTTCTCGTCGCGTTCCCGGTTTCTCGCGATCTTTTTTTTCCAAAACGCAATCCTAGTTTTGGGCGTCTTCGAGCAACGTTTGCATCCGTGCCAGAAGCATCCGTTTACGAAAACGGCGACCTTTTTTCTCGAAAACAACAAGTCCGGACTTCCGGGAAGTTCGCAGTGCGTTTTGAACGTTATCCCGCTTTTCTTCAGGATGGATCTTAGGGCCAGTTCGGGTTTGGTGTTTTTCGAACGAACCCGCGACATGATCCAACTCCGTTTCTTTTTGGAAAAAATATCCGTCATAACCGATTAAGTGAAATTCAGCCTTTTTATTGTGCTCATAAGCCGTTCCAGGTTCTTTTCGTATATTACTTTTGGGAACCGGCTTGGGTTGGCTAGTATTGTTTTGAACAGGATTTTTTGTTTTTTTCCGCGGTATTTGCCCATGCTGGATGGATTGAAGAACTCGGGTCCGGCGTCTTGCTCGAAGAACGCGGCGTAGTCCTGGATTCGCCCGGAGTTGTCGCCTATTGCGAATATGAACAGGCCGCCGGGGTTGTTCCGCACTTCTTCGAGGCTGAAGGGGCCTTCATCGCCCCAGTTGCGCATTGTTCTGTAAGCGATTTTTATCTTGTGGCGCGGCACCAAGCCGTCAAGCGCGTCGAGGATTTTTCGCTTGTCCGCGTTGTGGCGCGGGTCGGCGCGGTCGAACACTTTCAGCGGCTGCATTCGAAGCATTCCGTTTCCCTTGCCCGCTTCAAGCAGTGCTTTTACTGAGGGGGGCGCGAGTTTGCTGAAAAACGTTGCAACGTCTTCTTTGTCGTAGTTTTCGCCCACGACCAGCGCGCAGTCGGATTCGGCGAGTTTCGGGTACGTGAAGTTTGAGTGTGTTATTTTTTCCGCGTCTTTGGCAAAAAACAGCGCAATTTCCTTTTTGCCAAGGAAGACGCCAGCAAACAGCAAGTCCGGGCTGATTTTGTGCAGTTCGGCGGCTTGGTTAAGGTTCATTGGCAGCGTTTCGCCCAAGGTTCCTTTTACTTCGGTGAACGGATTTTTGAGGTCGGTGCCGTGCTTGTGGTAGCCCGAAATGCGCGGGAAGAACTCGGACAAGAACTCTTTAGCCGCTTTTTCGCTTGCTTTCTGTATGTCCGCGGTCAGGCCCAAATGTCATTCGCCTTTTTTATCCCGTTTTGACGCCAAAAATCCAGAAAATTATCCACCAGAATATGATGATTATCCAAAGCACGAATATCAACGCAAATATGGCGATGAACGGCGAAGCCAAGCGGCCGAAAATGTAGCCAACCGTAAACCAAAACGTGAATTTGGCCAACTGCCAAGCCGCAATCAAGGGGTTTCTTGAAAGTTTCGGCACTTCCAAATCTTTCAGTTTCGTCACTTCAATCTCCGCCAAGTTTCCACTTTAATCGCCGTTATCCCCGCCTTTCTCGCCCCCCTTATGTCCCGTTCCTCATTGTCCCCCACCATTAACACTTCCTGGGGCTTGCAGCCCAAGCGGGCAAGCAGGCGCTTGAACGGCAAGGAATGCGGCTTGTGGTGCTTGGAGTCGTCAAACGTGATTACCAAGTCAAAGAAGGCCGACAGCCCCGACAAGTGGAGGCGCTGCCAGGCTTTCTCCCGAGGAGCATCAGTCAAAACCGCGAGTTTTAACTTTTTGCGGCGAAGCCGCCGTAAGAGAGAAACCACGCCCGGAAAGGGTTTCAAAGTGGGGGGTTTGGCAGCCTCATACGCCAACAAACCGGCTTGCCGTATTCTTTCCCGGTCGCTGCGCGACAACTTGTAGTCTTTGAGCAATTCGGTGAAGGTGCGTTGGTATTCCCACCCGAACTTGTCATAGATTTGGAAAATCTTCTTGTAAACCGCGTTTTCTTGGGAGGGCAAGCCGTTGGCGGCCATTGCCTTGGCCGCCGCCCGGGCGGTTTTCTTCTTCATCGAGACGAAGTCGATCAAAGTGCCGTCTAAGTCAAACGCTACCGCTTTGACGCCTTTGGGAAGTGCTAGAATCATTTTTTGTTTCCGCGTATGATCCGTCGATCTAACGTTTTGTTATGTTTGCCACTATCTGCGGGGTTGAAGTTTTCTGTCGCAATTGAGAATTTACTTATCTGCGAGTCTATTAGGTCGGCAAGGTGCAGGGCTTCGGCTTCGACGAAGCCGGGTTTGACGGGGGAGCCCATTTCCGGGGTTCCGTGATGGGATATTATCATGTGCCTTAGCTCGTTGGAGTATTCTTTTGGGAATTTTTCTACTTTGTCTATCAATTTTGAAAGCGCTTTTTCACAAGCGAGAATGTGCCCAATGTATGCGCTTTCGGAATCGTACTCAAATGCCAAGCCTTTCACGTTGTACTCTTGTATTTTGCCTATGTCATGTAGTAGCGCGCCGGTTATGAGTAGGTCATGGTTGAGATTGGGATATTCTTCGCAGAGCAATTTGCATATTTTTGTTACCGAGCAGATGTGCTCCGCAAGTCCTCCTACGTAATCGTGATGATAAAACATTGCTCCCGGCGAGTAAAGCAATTTTTTTCTGATGTTTTCGTCTTTGTAAAATTCGGCTAAAATTTCTTTTAGGTGTGGATCTTCCACTTCTTCGCAGAAAGCATCCAATTGTTGCATGAGTTGATTTACGTCGTGTACGCTTTCTTTTAGAAAGTCCTTGGGGTTAAACTCGGCTACTTCCCGCAGTCCATCTTCTTTGGCGGTTATTATGATGTCGTCTTCGTACGAATCGAAAGCGGCAGTTCCAGTTACGCCTATAACTTTGCCTACTTCGAGTTTTTCGTGCAGGCTTTGAGTTTTTGACTTATCCTTGTCGCCCCAGCATTTCAGTTTGATTCTGCCTTTCTTGTCCCCAATCAGCAAGCTGAACCAAGCGCCTGGCTTGTTTTTGTAATCAGCTAGTGATGATCTTTCAACTATTGCAAAAGTGCTGTTTATCGGAATTTGAGTTTTTTCAGCTTTTTCCAAGATTTCGTTTACCGTTTGTCTTTCCATTTTAAACACCTTTTCACTAGATTTCGATCGCCTGATTTTTGGTGGGTAAAATTGTTTTTGTTTTGAGCATGCGGAACAAGTCGGGGTGGTTTGTGTGAACGGGAAAGACTTTTTTTGCACCCAACGAGTCGGCGATTGACAAAATCTGGTCTTTTGAGGCGTGGCCGGAGGCGTGCAGTTGGTGGCGTCTAAGTTTGAAGTGGTTGCACCAGTTGTCCAGGACGTCGTCGGAGATTTGGGAGATTGGGTCTTCTTCGAAGGGTTCGCTCATTGAGTGGATGCAGTCGCCTGCTTTGGGCTGGATGTCGATTAATTCGGTCAAATAGTAGAAGTCGGTTTCGAGTATGAGGTTTTTTTGGTTTTCTGAGACGAACGCGGCGTCAACGCATTTGGAAATCATTTGTTGTTGCCATTTCTTGTAGACTTTGAGCTGGCGGCAGTAGACTTTGAGATTTTTGTCGGAAAACGGGTCGGGAAGTTTGATATGGGGGTCGTTTTTCAGGGATTCCAGCAAATGCGCGGTTTTCATTGAGATTATGAGGGTTCGGCCGGTTTCCTTGGCGAGCGTGTAGAATGTTTGGAAGCGGTCCAAGTCCTTGGGATATCGCATTGTGACGACGAGTTCGTTGGATTCGGAAATGACGCGCCTGCTTTCGTTTTCCACGGTTTCTTCTGAGTGGTTTTTACGCGTTTCCTTGGCGGAAACCCGCGTTCCTTCGATTATGAGCGCTTGGGGGTCTGCGGCTTTTGCCTTGTCCAAAAATTCTTGTGAAAGGCTTGACTTGGGACCGTGGAGGCGGAAGTCGCCGGTGTAGGCGATGGTTCCCTCGGAGGTTTCAATCAGGAAGCCGTAGGCGCCGGGCACGGAGTGGTCTACGTGGATT
>DAHXMR010000006.1 GCA_027371655.1 Microcaldota archaeon | reverse complement strand
TGGTGCGGTTGTGATTAGGCAAAAAACGTTTAAAAACAAAGCCCCACGGCCGAGGCCGTGGTCTTGTTTGCATTTCGGGCAAAAGCCCAACCGTTGCCACGGTGCGCCACGAACATTGCCCGACGGCGAAGGGCTTGTGCGCGAAAGCGCGCACAAATCTTCGAACCGCAGTTCGAAGTATTTTTGCGCACCGTGGGGCTTTGACGATTTTACGAGGGAGGGGGAGGAAACTTGGGGGCGGCGCGGCATTACATCTTGCTGTTTTTTCGTATGTGGTCTAGAATTTCGGTTATGTCGCCGCTTGCCTTCCATATGGTCAGTGAGGTTTCGCCGAAGGGGTTCGAGTGCACGTGGAACGTGCCGGCAGGAATGTCAAGCGAATCCCCCTCGTGCAAGGTCACTTCCTTGGCGGTGCCGTCGGCGTGGAAGAGTTTCATCACGCAGCTGCCCCGCAGTTGGAACAGGGATTCGAGGCAGGGCCGGTTGTGCTTTGAAAGTTCCTGCTTTGGGTTTATCTCCATGGCGCCGACGCTCAGGTTCTTGTCGGAAAAAGCAATCAGGATTTTGCCTTGGCTGATTTTGCAGAGTTCGAAGCCCATTTGTTTTTGCCTCCTCACAGGTCCAAACTGTAGTAGTCCATGAAGCGTGCGGGGTTTTCGATAAAAATTCGTTGTATTATTTCCTTTTTTTCCTCGGCGGTGACTTCTGCGAATTTTTTTGAAACTTCCTTGTCGGATGCGGCCTTGTAAAGCAGGGGGATGCTCATTCTAAGGCCTTGCTTGTAGTATTCCCCCGTGTTCAATTGCTTGCCGAAGCTTGAGGTGAGGTTTCCTATGTATTGGAAGCCCGCGTCTTTCGCCAGCTGGGCGTGCCTTTTTGAAAGGGCGTACTGGCTGTCGGAGTAATATGTGGTAATGCCTCCGGGCCGCAGGCATCGGTATATTTCCTTCAGTGTCCTGGCTGCGTCCTCGTGCTTTTCATTCACGTCCAGCGGGTAGGGGTCCGCCAGCGCTCCGGTCAGGATTCCGTCGGGCAACTCTTTTATTTTCTCTTTCCAGTCCCCTTCCAGTATTGCCACCGGGATTTTTTGGCGTTTTGCCCATTTCCTTGCCAGCCTTATCACGTCTTTATTGTATTCGATGATGATATGGGCGCAGCTTGAGCTTTTCGCGTGCCTTGCCAGCTCTTGTTGTATTGCATTCGCGGAGATTCCCATTCCGAAGCCGATTTCGAGGACGATTCCCCCGTAGCGCGCCGAGTTCCTCCCAAGCAGGGTGATGAACTCCTTTTCGAATTCGTCCATCACCGGCTCGTCCCCGATTTCAAGGTAATAAAGCCCTCGTTCGGGGTCGTATTCGTAGTGCGCTTTTGCGTTTCTCCAGAAATTGTTTTTGCGGTAGTCCTTCCCTTCCCCTTTTTTGGCTCCGAACTTTTTGTACCGGCTCTTGGTTTCCTCGATGGCTTCCAGTTCTTTTTCTATGGAGATGAAATTTTTCTTGTCCTTTTCCAAGAGTACGCCTTCCCTGACTGCAAGGTCGATTATCCTTATGGTGGGCGTGTTGTTCGTGACGAAATACATGTCCCCGCTTCTGAGGAATTCCACGTATTCCCCGCCCAATGGGATTTTCAGGTGCTCCTCCCGATGGGTTACCGCTTTGTTTTGTATCCCGTGCAAGGTTTCGGCCAGTTGCGCCAGGCTTTGGGGGTTGGTTTTGTTCAGCGGGCTTTTTTCATCGTAGGGACTGAATTTTGGCAGGGGCGTTCTTTTGAAGGCGCCTTTGACTTCGACTATGGTTTTCAGCAGGTTTGACAAAATCCGGGGCAAATCCGCGTAAACGTGGTGGCCGGGGTCGCTCATGAACTTGGCAAGGCACTCTATTATTGCCTTGGTTTGCAGTTCGTCCAAGCCTTGGAGGGGCAGCGTGAGCGTTTCCTTGTCGTTTTCTATTATTACGAGTATGTTCGCTTTGCCGTCAATGATGTCGGAGGCGTTCAGGCCCACGCAGACTGCGGGGATGTCTTTTTTCTTGAGGGTTTTTCCCGGCTTGTTTTTGATTTTGTTCAGGGGGAATGTGAAGAAGATGCGCTTGTCGGGGTAAACTCGTCGGTCCTTGAGGATGGTGAGGTCGGGGTATTCTTCGCTGAGGCTGATTATGAAATTGTCGGCCCAGGCGGTGTACATGTCGAGGAGGATGTTGTTGAGGTCGTTGAACAGCAGTTCTTCTTTTTGCTTTGCGTTGAGATTTTTCGACCTTTTTATTTTCTCGAGGTTGCGGATGGTGCTTGACAGTTCGGCGATGTGTTGATAGGGATTTTTCATAAGCCGTATTACCTGCAAGCGATGCTTTTCCAAAATTCAAAAGTGCCGAAGCTCGTTCGTTCAAGTATTTGTCCGGCAAACGGGAATATTAGCGTGAGCTTTTGGCTGTTGCGGGAGGCTTATGCCGCTGCCGCGTGTGCCTGTTCCTCGGCTTCGGCTTTCTTGTTGAGGCGCTGCTTTGTGACCTTGAGGGCGAAGAACTGCTCGCTTTCAAGCCGGTTGAGGTGGAGCTTGATGTCGCGGGCGGTCTGCCTCATTGCGGGCTCGATGTTGTATTCAAGCGCGTTCACGCGGCGGTTCGTCTTCTCAATCTCTTTCAGCAGGCGCTTGAGGGCGGTTTCGGTTTCCGCAAGCGCGATTATCTTGTTGAGGCAGGACTCGAATTTTTCCGCGGCCCAGTCTATTTTCGCCGAGCTTCCCGCGATGCTGTAGCCGCGCTCGACGAGGGTGCGGTCGATGCTGGTTCCGCGGATGCCGGGGATGCGCACGCCCATCACGTTCTTGCCGTAGACCTCGATTTCGGGCGCCTTGTTGGTGGTCGCCGCGCTTGTTTTCAGCATGGTTTCGTGGTGGAACGCGCGGGCGATTGCCAGCGACTCGAACGATTTCGCCATCTCTTTGTTCAATTCGGTCCTCAAATCCTTGGCCTGCTTGACGATGCGGAAGAATTCGAGGATGAGCGCGTCGCGCTTTTGCTGCAGAATCTTGTGGCCCTTTTCCGCCAACACCAGTTTTTGCCGGGTGTTTATCAATTCCATGCGCGTTGGGCGTACTGTTTCGAGTGCCATTTTTCAAAATCACGTTCTTTTCAATTTATCTTCATTTCGATTTCTCGTTGGGCTTGAGCCATTTTATCGGGCAGTTTTCCTGCGGGCAGGTTTCGCACACTTTTTCCATGTACGTAAGCCCCAAGTAGAGGAAGGGTATGAGGAGGCCCGCGACCAAAAGGGGGTTGATTTCCCAGAGTTTCCACAGGGAGACCGTGAACATCGCGGCGCAGATGCCTATGAACAACAGGCCTTCCCAGCGCGTGAGTTTTTTGTACAGTACTTCGTGTGGAATCGCTTTTGGTTTTGTTTTCAAGCGTTTTCATTTCCTCCCTTATTTTTTGGCGTGTTCGCCCGCCGCCTGCGTGCGGTATTTTTTGCCGTATTTTTCGGCGTGTTCGGGCTTGACGCGCTTGAGCTCTTCCTCGGGCAACGCAGCCAGAAGTTCCCATCCCAGGTCGAGGGAGTCCTCGATCGAGCGGTTTTCCTCCCTGCCTTGTGCCACGAAGCGTTTTTCGAACTCGTTTGCGAACGCGAGGTATTTGCGGTCGCGCGGGGTGAGCGCTTCTTCGCCCACGACGACCACGAGGTTGCGCAGGTCCTGGCCCTCCGCGTACGCCGCATACAATTGCGACGACACTCCGGAGTGGTCTTCGCGCGTTTTCCCGCTTCCTATTCCCAGGTTCATCAAGCGCGAGAGCGAGGGAAGGATGTTGATGCACGGGTTGACGTTCTTGCGGTAAAGTTCGCGCGACAAGACGATTTGGCCCTCCGTGATGTAGCCGGTGAGGTCGGGGATGGGGTGCGTGATGTCGTCGTCGGGCATCGAGAGGATGGGGATTTGGGTGACCGAGCCTTTCTTTCCTTTGATGGAGCCCGCGCGCTCGTATATGCTTGCGAGGTCGGTGTACATGTAGCCGGGGTATCCGCGCCTTCCGGGCACTTCCTGGCGTGCCGCGGCGATTTCGCGCAGCGAGTCGCAGTAGTTTGTCAGGTCGGTGAGTATGACCAGCACCTGCATGTCGCGTTCGAACGCGAGGTATTCCGCGGTGGTAAGTGCCAAGCGGGGGGTGATGATGCGCTCGATTGAAGGGTCGTTGGCGAGGTTCAAGAAAAGCACGGCGCGCTTGAGGGCGCCGGTGCGTTCGAAGTCGCGCATGAAGTACGATGCCTCGGCGTGCGTGACGCCCATTGCGCCGAACACGATTGCGAAGTCCTCCTTTTCTCCCCTCACGGTCGCCTGGCGCGCGATTTGCGCCGCGATTTCGTTGTGGGGAAGCCCGCTTCCCGAGAAGATTGGGAGTTTTTGGCCGCGGACAAGGGTGTTGGTGCAGTCTATGGTGCTTATTCCGGTTTGGATGAAGTTGTGCAGTTCGGCGCGCGAGTAGGGGTTGATCGCGCTTCCGTTTATGTCGCGTTTTTCGCCGCCCGAAATGCTTCCCAGCCCGTCGATGGGCTCGCCGAGGCCGTTGAGCGTGCGTCCGAGCAGGTGGTCCCCCACGGGGATGTGCAGGGTTTCGCCGCTGAAGCGCACGCGCGTGGTTTTCACGTCCAATCCCGTGGTGCTTCCGAATATCTGCACCGCCGCCAGCCCTTTTGATGTTTCAAGGACCTGGCCCTTGCGCTTTTCGCCGTTCGGGAGAATGACGTCCACGACCTCGTTGTAAGCCGCGTTTTGCACGCGCTCCACGAAGACGATTGGCCCGAATATTTCCCTCACGCTTTGGAATTCAACCTGCATTTTCATCCCCTTTTTTTGACAAGCATTTTTTTTCAGATTTTTTCTGTTTTGTTTTTTTTTTGTTTTTGTTTTGTTTTGTTGTATCTTTTTGTATCGGTTTTCTTTTGTTTTAGGAACGTTTGTTTCTAGTGCGCCGCGGCTTTTGCCGCGTGCGCCTTTGCCTCTTTTTCGCCTGCGGCCTTGGGCGCGGTTTTGTCCTTTGCCTCGCCCGCGTATTGCGCGAACACGGTGTTGATTTCGTCGTAGATTTGTTTCGCCGCCCTCTGGAAGTCCGCCTCGGGCACGCGCTTCAACTGCGAAATGGCCTTTTTCGGCGGCGCGGAAACGATGCGGTCGAGGGGCACGTCTTCGGAGAGCGCGGCGCTTGCGCGGTCGTAGAAGTGCAGGATCAGCATCAAGGTCGCGTGCTGCCTTTTCAGCGGGGTGTACGCGTCGAGCTCGTCGTACGCGTTTTGCTGCAGGAAGTCCTCGCGGACCATCCTGGTCGCCTCAAGCACCAGGCGTTCCTTGTCGGGAAGCGCGTCGGGGCCGATGAGCTGCACGATGTTCTGCAAGTCGGATTCCTTTTGCAAAAGCTGCATCGAGCGCGCGCGCTGGGCTTCGAAGTCCGCGGCAACGTTTTCCGCGTACCAGCTTTGCAGCGTGTCGCCGTAGAGCGTGTAGCTGCGCAGCCAGTGGATTGCCGGGTAGTGGCGGCGGCGCGAGAGCGACGCGTCAAGCGCCCAGAATACTTTTGTCACGCGGAAGGTTCCCTGTGAAACGGGTTCGGACACGTCGCCTCCCGCCGGCGAGATTGCGCCTATGACGGTGACGCTTCCCTTGTTCTTTTCCTTGCCAATGCACTCGACGCGGCCCGCGCGCTCGTAGAACTCGGCGAGCTTGCGGCCCAGGTATGCGGGGTATCCTTCTTCGCCTGGCATTTCTTCCATGCGCCCCGAGATTTCGCGCATTGCCTCGGCCCACCTGCTTGTGGAGTCCGCCATCAGTGCGACGTCGTATCCCATGTCGCGGTAGTATTCCGCGATTGTGATTCCGGTATAAACACTGGCTTCGCGTGCCGCCACGGGCATGTTCGAGGTGTTCGCGACCAGCACGGTGCGCTCCATGAGCGGCTTTTTTGTGCGGGGGTCCACCAGCTTGGGGAATTCGGTGAGCACTTCGGTCATCTCGTTGCCGCGCTCTCCGCATCCGATGTAGACTATGATGTCGGCGTCAACGTATTTCGCAAGCGAGGTCTGGGTGACGGTCTTGCCGCTTCCGAAGGGGCCGGGGATGCAGGCGGTGCCGCCTTTTGCAACGGGGAAGAACGTGTCGATGATGCGCATTCCGGAAACAAGGGGGATGTTGACTCCGAGCTTCTGCTTGAAGAGGCGGGGCTTGCGCACGGGCCATTTCTGGAGCATTTGCACGTTTTTTCCGCCGACCACTGCGACGGTGTCCATGATCGTGAATTTTCCGGACTCGATTTTTTCGAGTTTTCCGCCCGCGCCGGAGGGGACGAGGATTTTGTGCTGGATTCCGAATTCCTTGACGGTGCCAAGCACGTCGCCGGGGCCCAGCGTTTCGCCTTTTTTGGCAACCGCGGCAAATTCCCATTTCTTTTCGCGGTCAAGGGAGGGCACGTAAATTCCGCGGGTGATGAAGTCCCCCGCCTTTTCGCGGATCTTGTCCAGGGGGCGTTGGATTCCGTCGAACACGGATGACAAAAGCCCGGGCCCAAGTTCCACGACAAGGGGCAGGCCCGTGGGTTCGACTTCCTCGCCGGGGCGCAGGCCCGCGGTGTCCTCGTAGACCTGGA
>DAHXMR010000266.1 GCA_027371655.1 Microcaldota archaeon | reverse complement strand
GTTCGGCGGCTCGGGAGAAGGCTTCAGGCAGATAGAGCGCGCGGTGCGCGAGTTCCGCAAATGGGGCATCGGGCTCATTCTTGTTTCCCAGGTGCTTTCGGACTTCGTGGGGGAAATCAAGGCAAACATCGGAACCGAAATGCAGATGCGCACGAAATACGAGGAGGACCTCGAACGCATAAGGCAGAAGTACGGGGACGAAACTCTGAAAAGCGTGGTGCGCTCCGGAGTCGGAGTGGGAATGGTGCAGAACTCCGAGTACAACCGCGGAGCGCCGTACTTCGTGACGTTCAGGCCGCTTTTGCACAACATCACGCGCCTGTCCGAAAAGGAATTGGCCGACTACGAGGGCTACAACGAGAAAATCGAGCGCTTCGCCAAAGACGCGCTCCGCCTCAAGGCCGCGGGAAAAGACGTGTTCGACGTGGAACTCGAACTGGACCTGGCGCGCGACAAGCTCAAGAAAGGCGCGTTCAACATCGTGGACATTTACATGGAATCGATAACGCAAAAACTCGAAAAAGCCAAGAAATGATGACCAAAGCGAAAACGGCCGTTTTGGCGCCCAAAAAGGGCAATACTGCGCAAACGGGGAAAAAAAGCTTTAAAAGCAAAAAGCCGTTAATGGGTGATAATCCGCGGGATTTGAAGGCGCAACGCAAATGGACGCACAACTCGAACTTTACATGGAAGCGCTCAACGCAATCCTGGGCCTGGTGCTGATGCTCATATCCTACGGGATTTACGGGCTCTTCCGAAAGACCAGCCTCGCAAGCCCCCTGCGCATAATCGGATGGAGCATATTCATATTCGTGTTCCACGAAGCCCTTGACGTGGTTGGCCACGCGTGGGGGTGGGACGAGAACATCGTAAGCACTTACTACGGATTCGCCGAAGTGGTCTTCGGCCTGCTCATGCTCATAGGCTTCTACGAGTTCAAGAAGCAATTCGAAAAATTCGAGTGGGTGCGCGAAATAAGCACGACAAGCGAAATAATCGGCGGCAAATAAAACAAGGCAAAAAAGCTTACCCGGGGCGCATGGCAAAAAATGGCTGTTGAAACCGAATTCCTGTTCCTAGTGCTGGGCCTCGGGGGCGTGGCGTTCGCCCGCGTGGCGTACGCGTACTTCGAAAACACCAGCATCGGCAAGCCCCTTGCGATAATGGGCGTGGCCTACCTGATTTACATTTTAAGCGGGTTCTTGGAACTTCTGCAGGACCTCAAGCTCACCGCTTTTGAATTCGACGAAATCCACCCGTTCTTCGAACTGGCATTCGTGCTTTTGATGATTTACGGCGCGTACGCGTTCAAGCAGGCGTTCGAAACGTTCAACTGGGCCGAGGCAAAAGCCCAACAGCAATAAAAGCATTTTTTTGCCAAAAAAGCAAAACAGTCGCCGCCTAACCGGGCCACACTCTTGAAAGCCAAATAAAGCGGCAAAACAACCACGGGGGCTTTGCCAAAACGTGAAATTCGATATTTCCTCAATGCCGAAAGCCGGCCCCCAAACCGTTTTCCTGGGCGCAAGCGCCGACGCGCCCGGCACGCCAAAAATCTACTTCGCCCCCGACAAGCTTTCCACCCACCTGCTTGCGGCAGGCGCAACGGGAAGCGGCAAGACCGTTGCAGCGCAGGTCATAGTCGAAGAAGCCCTCAAAAAAGGCGTCTCGGTAGTAGTATTCG
>DAHXMR010000263.1 GCA_027371655.1 Microcaldota archaeon | reverse complement strand
TGAAGAGGGGGACTCCGGAGCTCACCTGCAGCCTCATGTCCTTGAGGGCGAACACCAGGTTTTTGTCCACGCTTTCGCCGATTTTCACCACTTGCAGCCGGGGGTTGTAGAGGTAGAATGCGAGGATGAGGGCGATACAATTCTGAAAAACAAAAAAAAAAGAAAAACGGAACAAAACAGGACGAACTGGAAGGTAAAACAAAATGGCTGAAAACGGGGGGCTAAAGCGCGCGGTGGAAGGGGGAGTGAAAACCCTTGGGTTGAAGCCCGTTTACCGCCTGCTAGCGAAGGCATTGCCCGGCGGCACGGCCGCGTTCTTCCAAAAAAAGCTCCTGCAGGCGGGAATAACCGAGGACGCCGAGGACTGGGCCGGCTCCGTAATCCTCCTGGCATTGGAAACCGGCGTAATAGGCTACCTGTTCGCCTGGATAGCCCTGCGCATCACCCAGGCCGAGCTTCTGGCCGCCGCGTCCGTTGCATCGTTCCTCCTTGTGGCAATCGCCGCGTACATGCTCCTGTTCATGCAAATAGAGGACCGCAAAAAAAGGCTGGAAGAATCCCTGCCCGTCATGCTGCGCCTTGTCGCCGCCAACCTGCGCGCGGGAATGACGCCGATGTTCGCCCTGCGCTCAAGCGCCAGGCCCGAATTCGGCCCCGTCGCCGAGGAAATACGTTTTGCCACCGCAAAAGCCCTTGGCACCGAGTCGTTTTCCGCCGCCCTCTCCGCAATGGCGGACAGGTTCGACTCCGACGTCTTCGGCCACGTCGTCGCCCTCTTCAATTCCGGCGCAAAATCCGGCGGAAACCTAGCAAAGCTTTTGGAAAACGCGTCCGACGACATGCGCGCCTCCCAGGAAATGAAAACCGACCTCGAAACAAGCAGCAGGATGTACCTCGTGTTCATAGCCTTCGTCGTGATAATCGGCACCCCCCTGTTGTTCTCGATTTCAATGCAATTCACCGACTTCGTCTCCCGCCTCATAGAACAGCAGCAATCACAGGGCTTCAACACCGGCCAGGAAGCCCTCCTGCAACTTCCGTTCTCCAAGAACTTCCTCAACAACGCCGCAATAGCCACCCTCTCCGTGAACGCCCTCCTCGCGGCCGGCCTCGTGGGCGCCATACGCGAGGGCAAATGGCTCTCCGGCGCAAAATACGCCCCCCTAATCCTCGCCGCATCACTTGCCGCGTTCTTCGCAATACGCGCCATAGCCCCCGCAGTGCTCGCCGCGCCATGAACGGGAGAATGGCATAGCAAACGTTTAAAAGAAAAATTTGAGTGCTAAACACAGGCGTTTGAGGTTAAAACCGTAAAGGTGAATTATTACTGATGGCCATGGAAAAAGCGCAAGCGGCAGTGGAATACCTCGTAATACTCGCGGTCGTCATCATCGTCGCCCTCTTCGTGGTCGGCGTGCTCGGCGGCTTCCCGACGACGTCCGCCGGAATCAGCGAAAAAGACAGCCGCGTGTACTGGTCCAACGCCGACATCGGCATAGTCGAAATCTACCTGTCCGCGACCGCGTCAAGCTCCAAGATACAGGTCAGGAACAACAACAACGCGGACATCCAGCTCACAAGCCTGAACATCACCGACTCCACCGGCGCAAACGCCTACACCTACGGCACCGCAACAAGCCTTGGCCCGGGCCAGAACAGCGCCATGGTCAGCCTCACCGACGGCGCGGGAGCCAAGTGCGCCACCAAGACCAGCAAATTCTCCTACAACGTGAACGCCACGTACACCCGCGCGGGAAACGCCTACACGTTCACCGGAGCAAAGCTCCTCTTGGGAACCTGCCAGTAAGGCACCCAAGCCCCCTTTGAGGGCCTAAGATTGGAACCCAAGCAAAAGCGGGGAAAACGCTTTCCCCATTTTTCTTTTTTTCTCTAGTCTAATGAAATCAATAACTTCAAAAAAGGTGGTTTGTTAAAAATGGCTCAAAAAAATGAAAACGGAATGCAAAAAATGGGCGCATACGCCTTCATCGGCGGAATCGCCCTCGCAGTGATCCTCGGGATGGTGCCCTCGCTCCAGTCCGGCCTGCTCGTCGCGGTGCTCGCGGCACTGGGACTTGTCGTCGCAATCCTCAACATCACCGACAAGGAAGTCACCGGCTACCTCACCGCAAACATCGCGGTGATGCTGGGCGCAAACGCGTTCAACGCGACAATCGCCCTCATCGCGGGAACCGCCAACCTCGGATTCATAGCGAACATCGTGCAGGCCGTGACGGGAAACCTCGTGTTCTTCGTCGCCCCCGGCGCAGTATTAATCGCACTCAAGCAAATCTACGCAATGGCACGCGACCAATAAACTCCCAAAAACAAGCGGGGGGAACAATTCCCCCCAAATTCTTTTTTTAATTCTTTTTTCCGCCTTGTTTTTTTCCCCTTCCCAGCCTTCGCGCCACCGCTTTGCCGCAAGCGCCGCATGCCTCTTGAAAAGGTATTTATTGCCCGCCGGGCACAATTATTTTCTCTAATTTCTTTCATCAGCAAAGGTTCAAAGTGCGAAAGCAAAACGCGCTTTTCCGAGTGTTGAAAATGCATTCCGGGAACTACGGCTACGAAACGTTCCTCTCTCCTTTTACGTGGCGCTATGCCTCCCCCGACATGCGTTCCCTGTTTTCCGAAAAGCAAAACCGCCTGCTCTGGCGCAAATGCTGGCTCTCGCTTGCCAAGGCCCAAAACAAGGCGGGCATAGTCTCCGACTTTGAGCTTCGCGACATTCAAGCGCACGCCGCAGGCGTCGACATTGAGAAGAGCCTTGAAATCGAGAAAGAAATCGGCCACGATTTGATGGCAGAGCTCAAGGTCTTCTCCTCCCAGTGCAAGGCCGGCGGCGGCAAATTGCATTTGGGCGCCACGAGCATGGACGTCGAGGACAACGCCGAAGCCGTGCGCGCCAAGCGCGCGCTTGCGATTGTTTCCAAAAAACTCAAATCCCTTCTTCTGGCTTTTTCCAAGAAAATCTCCAAATACGAGAACACGCCGTGCATGGCGTACACCCACTTGCAGCCGGCCGAGCCCACCACGCTCGGATACCGGTTCGCAAACTACGCCCAGGACCTCCTTATGGATTTGGAGCAACTTCAATCGCTTGAAAAAAACTTCAAGGGCAAAGGCCTGAAAGGCGCGGTGGGAAACGCCGCAAGCTACAAGGCATTGCTTGAAGGCACCAAAACCACGCCCCAGCAACTCGAACAATCGTTCCTGAACGAGCTGGGCCTGCAGGCATTCGACGCAACAACGCAAACAAGCCCCCGCAAACAAGACTATCTCCTTTTGGCGGCTATCGCCGCACTGGCACAGTCCCTGCACCGCTTCGCACAGGACGTGCGCATACTGCAGTCCCCGGCATTCGGCGAAGTGGCCGAGCCCTTCGGCGAAAAGCAGGTCGGGTCAAGCGCAATGCCGTTCAAACGCAACCCCGTCAAGTGCGAAAAAATCTGCTCACTCTCCCGCTTCGTGTCAACGCTTCCCAAGGCCGCGTGGGACAACGCGGCAACCACGATGCTCGAGCGCACCCTCGACGATTCGGCAAACCGCCGCCTGATAATCCCCGAAGCCTTCCTTGCAATCGACGAGTGCCTTTCAATCGCCGAAAAAGTGGTTTCGGGAATGCAAATAAATGAAACGCAAATCGAACGCAACCTCGAAACGTACGCGCCGTTTTCCGCAACAGAGGCGTTGCTGCTTGCGCTTGCCAAAAAAGGCGCCTCCCGGCAGGCCGCGCACGAAATAATCCGCGAAAATGCCATGGCCGCGTGGTCTGCCGTGCGCGAGGGGAAGAAAAACCCCCTTGCATCGCTTCTCTCGAAGGATTCCCGCATCACTCGCCTCATTCCAAAAGCCGAAGTCGAAAAATTGGTAAGCGTTCGCACGGCGAAGGCGCACACGGGAATTGCCGCGCAAAAGTGCGAAGACATTTTGGCGCAAATAAACCGCGCAGCATAAACAGCGATTTTTTGAAAACAGGCCAAGTTGTGGTTAAATTGCAAGCCCCCATACTTGAAACCAAATTCGTCGAAAAGGCCGCCGGCCGCCCGCCCTTGCACAAGGGCAAGGTGCGCGAAACCTACGACGCGGGAGACGGCGAGCACCTCGTGATGATTGCAACGGACAGGATGTCCGCATTCGACGCGGTCTTTTCCCAAGGGGTGCCGTTCAAGGGCGAAGTGCTCACCCGCATGTCCGCCTTCTGGTTTGGGAAAACAAAGAGCATAACGGACAACCATCTTGTTTCAATAGACTTGCAGGATTTTCCAAGCGCGTTCAGGGGAATAGGCGCGCTTGCGGGCAGGGCGATGCTCGTGCGCAAAACCGCGCCCGTGATGCTTGAATGCGTGGTGCGCGGCTATTTGGCGGGAAGCGGGTGGAAGGACTACCAACAGACGCAAAGCGTGTGCGGCCACAAACTGCCCGCAGGGCTCAAGCTGGCAAGCAGGCTTCCGAAGCCCATTTTCACGCCGTCCACGAAGGCCGCATCGGGCCACGACGAGAACGTGGACGAAAAGCGCGGCTCGCAAATAGTGGGAAAAGAGGTTTTCGCAGAAGTCGGGCAAAAAACGCTCGCAGTATACTCGTTCGCTTCGGATTACGCCCTTGGGCGCGGCGTCATCATCGCGGACCCGAAGTTCGAGTTCGGCAGGCTGCC
>DAHXMR010000259.1 GCA_027371655.1 Microcaldota archaeon | reverse complement strand
AAGATGCTTCTGGCAAAATAGTTGAAACCCGCCAGATTCAACCCGCGGCAGCGGCAAAAACAGACGGCTCGAAGGGCTTCGAGGAAGAGGAGCGCGAGGAATACGAAGAGTTTGTCACGATGAGCGAAGGCTCGGGAATGGTGCACTGCGCGCCGGGCCACGGCCAGACCGACCACTTTGTCGGAAAATACTACGGCATGCCCGCGGTGTCCCCCGTCGACGAGCACGGATTGTTCACCACAAAAGGCGGAATGTTCGCCGGAAAATTCGTGAAAAAGGCGGACAAGGAAATCATCGCGCACCTGGAAGAGCAGGGCAAAATGCTGCACTCGGATTACAAGACGCACCGCGCCTCGCTTTGCTGGCGCTGCAAAACCCCCCTAATTTTCCGCCTAAGCCGGCAGTGGTACCTCAAAGTCGAGCCCGTAAAAGAGAAAATGATTGCGGCAAACGAGGGCGTGAGGTGGCTGCCCGATTTCGGGAAAACAAAGTTCCGCAACTGGATTTCACAGCGCGAGGACTGGTGCATTTCCCAGCAACGCTACTGGGGCATTCCGATGCCGATTTGGATTTGCGCAAAATGCGGGGCAAAAGAAGTCATCGGCTCCGTCGAAGAACTCAAAAAGAAGGCAATCGCAAGCACGCTTCCAACGGATTTCTCGGACTTGCACAGGCACACCGTTGACGGCATAAAGCTCAAATGCTCGTGTGGCAACCAGATGGATCGCGTGAAAGACATTTTCAACGTCTGGTACGACTCCGGCATCGCGCCCTGGGCGTCGCTTGGCTACCCGTTCAAGAACAAGGAATTGTTCGAATCCGTATTCCCAGTTGACTTGGTGGACGAATCGCAGGACCAAATCAGGGGATGGTTCGACTCGCTCATGTTCTCCGCAATGGCAACCTTCGGCAAGACGCCCTACAAGGCGGTCGCCTTGATGGGATGGGTGCTCGACGAAAAGGGCGAAAAGATGAGCAAGTCGCTTGGCAACGTCATTTTTGCAAAAGACGGAATAGAAAAAATGGGCGCGGACGCCATCAGGCTGTACTATTGCTTCGAAGTGGCGCCGTGGGAAGTGCAAAAATTCTCGTTCAAAAACGCGTCGGATGCCCAGCGCGCCCTCTCAATAATGTGGAACACGCTTTCCTTCTACGAAACATATCTGCCCCAAGGGTTCAAGCCGACAAAAATCACCTCGGAATACTTGGCGCAGTGCCCGGTGGAAGACCGCTACATAATTTCAAGGCAGAACTCGGTAGCGCTGCTTGCGCAAAAGCACTTGGACAACTTCGAATTCCACGAGGCGGGCAGGCTGATTGCCACGTTCATAAACGACGAGTTCTCGCGCTGGTACGTCAAGCTCGTCCGCGACCGCACCGCGCAAACAGCGGAGGAAAAAGACCGCGAAAAAGCCCTTTCCGCAATGCACTACGTGCTTGCGACAACCGCCAAGCTCTTGGCGCCAATCACCCCGTTCATTTCCGAAGCAGTTTTTCAACAGCTGAAAAAGCGCGATTCTTCGCTTTCGGAGAAGAGCGTGCACTACGCGATTTACCCCAAAGCCGAAGACGATTTCCTCGACTATTCGCTTGAACACAAAATGAAAAAGGCGATGATAATCACCGAGGCAGCAAACAGTTCGCGCGCGGATGCGAAGATAAAGCTGCGCTGGCCCGTGCGCGAATTTTTTGTGACAGGCGATGCCGCAACTGCGGACGCAGTAAGGGACTTGCAAGACGTCCTGAAACGCTCGACCAACTCGCTTGCAGTCAACTTTGCGGAAAAGCCGCCGGTTGGGTTGGTGGAAAAAGAGTTTGACGGCGGAAAACTGTTCATCAACCCACAGCTTGACGCGGACATGATGAAGCTCGCCGCATTCCGCGAACTTGTGCGCGCAATCCAGCAGTCCAGAAAGGATAATGGCTTCGTTGTTTCCCAGCGCATCAAGCTCTCGGTCGCATGCACAGACACCGCTTTGCTTGGGCACTTCAAGAAAAACGC
>DAHXMR010000246.1 GCA_027371655.1 Microcaldota archaeon | reverse complement strand
TGCACGAGCTTGGAAATGTCCTTTCCGTACTTGCCCACTCCCCCGCGGGGGTACGCCTGCTTTATCTGGCCGAAGCCCTTTTTCGGCGGGTTGAGCCGGAAAACGCGTTTAACCCCATCGATTTTTGAAAGCGACGACTTGCCCGAGGCAAGTTCCGAGGAAAGCCCCGCGACCTTGTCCTTGGCAACGCCGGCCTTTTCAAGAAGCGCCTTCACCGTCTGCTCGTCGGCCTCGCCGTATGCGATGAAGTCCTTTGCCTTTGCAATCATTCCCGCGTATTGCGGAGTGTTGGGCACTATAGTGCAGTGGTTCTTGCGCGTCAACCCAAGCTGCCCAAGCGTCTGCTCGACTCCCGCGCGCGTTTGCGCGTGGCCGCGCACGCGGACGGCTATGAGCGCGCCCGCTGCCTCGGTTGCCTTCTTTTCAACTTTTTTGGTTGCAGCCATTTTTCAAAACACGTTTTTTATTTTTAAGGAATATTTACGCAGTTGGGGTTTCCCCTTCCGCCTGCTGCGGCTGTTCCGCCGGCGCGGCCGTTGTTTCCGGCTCTTCGGCGTCCTGCGTGGTGCCGCGTTTCATCGAGTTGAGCGAGTCAAGCGCGTCTATCGTCGCCAGCACCATGTTCAAAATGTTCCTGGTGCGGCCCTTGGTGAAGGTCCACGCGTCTTTCACTCCTACAAGCGTCAAAACTTTTTTCGCGGTTTCGCCTGCCACAAGCCCCACTCCGCGTGGCGCGGGGCGGATCGTGATTTTCGTGCTGCTGTTGCTTCCGCTTACTTCCTGCGCAAGCGAGTGCGCTGTCCCGCAGCCGCACTCCCACGAGCCGCAGCCAAGGGGCACGCGCACGATGCGGCGCTTCGCGTCCGCAATGGCCTCCGCGATTGCGTCGCGGGTTTCCGGGGCTTTCCCGATTCCGACCGCGATGTAACCGCGCTTGTTGCCGAGCGCGACTATTGCCTCCATGCGCTGCTTGCGGCCGGATGCCGTCATGCGCTGGGTGCTGCGGACTTCGAGGAGCTCCTCCTTCAAGTCGGGCAAAAGAGTGTCGATGATTTCGGATTCGAGAATGCGCTTTCCGCTGTCAAGTATTTCGTCGATGGACGCGATTTCGCCGGCCTGCACCTTCTTCCCGAGCGCGGTCCTGGGCACCCACGCGTTGACGCGGGCCTGCCGGTTTTCCTCTTCCCTGCGCGAATTGTCCCTGAACGGTCTTGCCATTTTATTTTACCACGTCTTGCATTATTTTGTTCTTAGCATCGTCAAACTGCTTTTTCTGGTTCAAGTGCTCCCCGCCCGAGCGTGCGGGCGACGGCATTTTCTCCTCGCCGAAATTGGCCTTGAGCCCCGCGTCGACCGCGCCCTTGAGTGCGGAAAAGACCACCGCGCCCTTGCTTGCGGTCTGCAATCCGATGTCGA
>DAHXMR010000230.1 GCA_027371655.1 Microcaldota archaeon | reverse complement strand
TAATCCTGCAGTTGGTCATCGTCGTGTTCTGCACGTTGTTCGCATAAAACCCGTACGAATTCGCCGTATTTATTCCGCTAATCGTGTGGCCTTGGCAGTCCAAAACAGTGTTATTCGCCGCAACCATGCAAGTTGCCGCCGTGCCCGTGATGTCCGCCGTCAAAACATACGTGTTGCCGGCAACCAGATCACAGCACGCCGACAAGCTTGTGCCAACGCAAGGAGCCGCGCTTGCAAGCCCGCCCAAGCATAGCAGTGCCGCAAGAATGGCCAGTGTGCGGGGGGCGTTTTTCATTTCACGCTTCGCGGGTGCGCGGGATGCTTTCGTTTCGGGCGGATGAATGCGCGCACCCGAAGGCGTCTGTCCAAAGTACCGCGGTTTATCGTTTTTCATTTGCAATCGCCAGAGGCCTTCGGGCGTTAGCCCCACGGTCCGTGACTTGCATGCAAAAGGCACGTTTTGTGACACAAGTCACGAACCGTGCCGCGGAGCGTGCAACAGAAATTACACAGCTTGCTTTTTTTAAGCCGCCCCAGCCTTCTTGCGCCGCATGGCGAAAAGCGCAAGCAGGCCAAGCGCGGGCAGCAAAACCGGTTCGAAGTCGGGCGCGGTCATAGCGGGCTTTGCCGGGCCGATTACCGAGTATGCGATTGTTTTGGTTGCGTCGGCGCAGCCGCCCGCGCTTGCGGAAATCGTGATGTTTTCGGAAGGAGTGCCGGTTGCCGACACCGGGGAAATTTTCGCGTAATAGATTTTGTTCGCTGCGTCGTATGCCAGCGCCGGCGCGGTTATCGCCGTGCCGTTTGCAAGCGTTATTGACGTGGAGCTTGCCTGCAGGGTGCGGCCGCTTGTCGAGTTGAGCAGGGAATAATTGACGGCAATCGTCTGGTTGGGCGCGTACGACGACCACGCAGAGGGGCTGAACGCGGTTACCTGCAGGCTGCAGTTTTGCAAGCTTGGAACGCCGCAGTCAGGGGTGCACGTCCCGCAGGAACCCGCGCCGTCGCACATGATTTGGCACGGGCTTCCGGTTTGCCCGATGGGGCAGGGCACCGTTCCGCAAGCGTCGGCGTAGGTTGTTGGCTGGAAACCGCATGCAAGCACGCCGCCTGCGCAGGTGTACGGCGTTGTTTTGCATCCCGTGCACGAGGGCGGGGTTGTTTGGCAGGCGCCGCCGCAGCACACGCCGGTTCCCCCAGCGCAGGGGGCCAAGTCCCCCGAGCACTGCAATTCTTCCGTTCCGACCGCGCCGGTTGGTTCCGACGGAATATAATCGCGCACTTTCACGTAGTCGTAGTCCACCGCGTACGTTGCGGGCGTAGCCCAGCTTGTGAGCGCAAGCGAAATCGTATCCAGCGCCAGGGCGTTTTCCTTGCGCGAATTGGACGCGGCGGGGGATGACGGCTCGTCCCACCGCAGGTCGGTTGCGTTCCCGTAAAATTTGCCGGTGTACCAAGTGCTCAAGGACTCGGTCGGGCTCTGCAGCGTGCCCCAAAATGGATTAATCGACGAACCGCCCTGGAAAAGCCCGTAGTCGAAGTAATATGGCCCGTAAAAGCTTATTGACGACTCGCCGCCCACGGAAGCCTGCTGGTTTGTAACGTAGAACCTGTCGCGCATTCCGTTCCCGCTTGCCTGCGTTACCCTGCTTTTCTTTTCAACCAAATACGGCCATCCGTTTGCGTTGAACTTCGCCCACGCGCCTGCGCCGGTGGCAGTGGTTTTTGAAAGCGAAAGCATTCCGCTTGCAACGCTCAACCCCGCGGAGCCGGAATCAATGGTCCACTTGGGGTCCAGGCTGCTTCCTGAAAAATCGTCGTAGAACGCGTAAACCCTGCTCCCATTTTGCGGGGGGTTGATTGCAGTGGTTTTTCCGTAGTAAAGCCAGTAGTTGGCATCGCTTGCTGCGGGCGAGATTGGCGCTTGAAGTGCGAACCACAACTGCGTCTGGGGGCTTGCGGTGTTGAACGCGGTTTCGTTCACGCGGTCTATTTCGGTTGCCGTTGCCCCGTTGTCGTATACCACGCGCACGTCAAGGCCGTCGGCGAGGGATTTGCCCGCGTCCACCCGGCTTTTGTGGTCGAATGAAACGTTAACCGAATAGCCCGCGGGCAAATACGCTTGGTCGAAGTAGTACTGTTCCGCGCCATTGAGGGATACCGCCGGCTCGTGGGGATTGTACTTGCGGATTTTGAAGTTGTCGTAGTATACGTTTCCAGAGTCGGGGGCGGGCTCGTTCCAATAGCGCGGCCCGACAAGGTATGCGGTTGGGCCGATTTGGGGGAGGATTTGAGTGGAGCCTATTTGCGCGTTGTCCTTGTAGAACGACAAGTTTGCCCCCGTTCTCGTGATGCGGTAATTGTTGTACGTGTTTGTGGCGTAGGCGCCGATGCTGCCCTGCAGCGAGGTCCAGTGGTCCGCCCATGTTCCAGGTTGCCGGCTCCAAAACCCGAAGTTGTTCGCGTTTGCGAAGAACGGCCAGAAGCCGTTTCCATCTGCCTGGTCGGAGTCCATCAATCCGAAGCCCAGGTATGCGTTTGGGGGGGTTGCGGCTTTTGCGGCGAATTCCACGGCGATGTTTCCCGCAAACCCGTTTTTCGTTTGGATAGTTTTCTTAGGTGAAGCTGAGGCTGCCACAAAGTTAAGCGCCCCGCCTGAAACTGTTACGGAATTTCCGGCGCTTCCCGCCGAGGGGCCGGCCCATTTTGACGGGTCCGGCGTTGCTCCTGAAAAGTCGTCCCAGAACGGGTAAACGTTGTTCGCATCCGCCATCGGAGCTTGCGGATTCGCGGCTCCGTAGTAAAGCCAGTAATTCGGATCCGAGCCTCCGGCGGGTATGCTGGTTCCGGCGCTGGTTTTGAACCAAATCTTCGTGTCGTCCAATCCCATTCCCTTGTAGACCGGCTGCCCGCGCAGGCCGGCTTGGTACTGCGCTTGCAGTTCCGTTGCGGACAGGGCGCGGTTGTAAATCCTCACCTCGTCTATCGTGCCGTTGAAGTTCCGCCCCGGGCAGTCGGTGCAGCCTATGCCCAGCGGGCCGTACTGTATGTTCGGCACTGCGGCAAGGGTCCCGCTTTGCGATTGCCCGTTGATGTAAAGCGTAACGCTTTGGCCGTTCATAGTCAGGGCTATGAAGCTCCATTGGTTCAACGCCGCCGCCGGGAGCGTGGTGGAGATGAAGTCGTTGCACCAATTCGCCATGCTGGGCTTTCCCGCGTCGGTGATGCCAAGCAGAAGCGCCCCTTCGCAACTTCCCCTTGCGCCCCACGAGACCACGCCGTCGTAGTTTCCCCCGGTCATCGTGCCGGTCGGCTTTATCCACGCCGTGATTGTAAGCGGCCCGCTTCCGGCCGGAATGTTTCCCGACGGAGTGGCAAGCGTTGCGTATTTGCCGTTGGTCCCGTCAAGCTGCAAGGCGTTTCCAACAACCCCGCCCGGCGCGAAGCTTGCACCGCCCATGAGCGCCAAGACATTGTCGTTCCCGCTTTCGTCCTGCGTGCTTGTTCCCGAGCCTTCGTCAAAATGCCACGAGCCGATAAGCTCATCCTGGCCGTCGTTGACGCGGTCAAGCTCGGTCCAAGTTCCGCTTGAATTATACAATAGGCGGACATCGGAGAAGCTCGCGTTCGCTTTGCCTTCCAAAATAAGCTTCGTCGTGTTTATCGGCGCGCTTACGGAGTATCCGTACAAGTCCGCGTAATCCGAATATGCCTGCTGGCCGCCAGAAAGCGAGGGCTTCGGCTCGGGGGAAACGGGTGCGCTTATGCTTGCTGCGGTTTTCTGCGCCTGCGGGTTTCCCGCGCCAAAGTAGAGCCAATAGTTTGAATCCGTTGCGCCCGCCGCAATTGCGGCCCGCGTGTTGAACCAAATCTTCGTGTTGTTAAGCGCCATTCCGCGGTAAATGGACTGCCCGCGCAGGCCCGCGAGGTAGTGCGCCTGTACCTCCGCGGGCGATAGCGCGCGGGAGTAGATTTTGGCTTCATCCAATCCGCCTTTGAACCATCGTTCGGTTGAAGCGGAATAGCCTATGCCGAGCGTAACGTTGCCGAAGCTGGCGGGCCAAACCGTAACTGTTTTGGTTGCGGTTTGCACGCCGTCGAAATACGCGGTAAGCGTGTTGCCCGAGCGTGTGGCCGCCACGTGGTGCCAGGCGTTTGGCGTCAGCGAATTTGCCACGGTTACGCCGTCATAAGTGCTGATTCCGGTACCAACTATTACGTTCATGCTCCCTCCGGCGTACTGCTCGAACCGCGGGCCCTGGTTGTTTCCCGTGGTGGCAAAGTTTGCGTCAAACGGGTTGCGGTAGTTTGAAACGTCGGTTGTATTCATCCAGAATTCCACGCTCCAGTCGGACACGGCGCCCAAGTTTCCGGCGTTCGCATACGTGTTGCCGTCGAAGGACAACCCGTTTCCGATCTTTCCACTGCCCGCGGGAACGAAGCGCAAAGCATCCACCCAGACGGTTCCCGTGGGGTTTCCATCCGCGAAACACCTCACGGCCACGCTCGTTGTCCCCGCGGGAATGGTTACCGTTTCCGAGGCAAACGTCCAATCCGCGTTTTGGAATAGTTGTATTCCTGCGGAATCTATGCCTGTTCCATAAACGTCGCATTGCAAATATTTGCCCGAGCTTGTAAGGGAATTTTTCAGCCACCCGCTTAATGCGTATTGCGCTCCGGGAACCACGTTGACGCTTTGGCCCCGGCCATACGCTACCGTGCCGGAAGCAAAAATAAGTTTCATGCTCTGCAAGCCGGCCTCCTGCGTAGTGGAGTCCACGGTGGCGCTAGTTCCCGCCACCGCGCTTCCAACAATCGTGCCCCAGCCCGTTGTAAGCGGTAATTCAAAGCCGGGATTGGACAGCCGGTTTATGCCCGACGTGTCAAGCACGTTTCCGCTCCCGCTCTCGTCCGCAGCAATGTTTCCATCCGTCTCGTTGAAATGCCATGAGCCCAGCAGGTCGCTTTGCCCGGCGTTTATCCTGTCTATTTCCGTCCACGTTCCGCTTGAGTTATACAGGATGCGGATGTCGGAAAAGTCAAGCGACGCCGTGCCCTCAAGCGCGTACTTGGCCGTGTTGAGGGAAATGTTCGCCGAATAGCCCGCCGCAAGCGGGGAGCCTCCGGGGTTGTTCACTCCGATTTGCTGCCGGTACATATAGGACGAGTTCCACCACGCGGGATTGGGCGCGCTCGTGGTTGACTGCACGTTCAGCCTCTGCCTGAAAGCGTAGGACGTGTTCCACCACGGCGGGTCGGACGGGGGCACCGCCGGCCGGTTGTCCGTTATCGTTATCTGCCTGCGGTACTGGTAGCTTGGATCCCACCACGCCGCTTCCGCAAAAAGCGCGGCTGAAAGAACGAGCGCCAAAAATGCCGGGAAGAAAACGCGGTTGCCCAAAGCCATTATTGCCCCACTACCACAGAAAGTGCTTACTGCGGACGGGCATTATTGCAAGCCAAGGCCGCCTTTCGACGGTATTCTTGGCTTGCAAGATTGCAAACCGCAGAATGAACTCCCATAAACATTTCGCGGTTTGCATTAAAATCCTTCCCGCCCCTTATACTGTATCCCTATCGCAAGCATCGGCAAAAGGCAGTCTGAAATGGTATTGATCGGAATAGTCGGAAAGCCCAACGCGGGCAAAAGCACGCTTCTCAACGCAATCAGCGACGCCAACGCGCAGGTGGCAAGCTATCCGTTCACAACCATTTCCCCCAACAAGGGAATCGCATTCGTTTCCTCCCCCTGCCCGCACAAGGAGCTCGGCCTTGCAACTTGCAATTCGCGCAACTCAAAATGCGAAAACGGCACGCGCCTCATTCCAATAAACGTTGTTGACGTTGCGGGCCTCGTCCCCGGCGCGCACGAGGGCAAGGGGATGGGCAACCAGTTCCTCGCAGACCTTGGCACGGCAGACGCACTGATAATAGTGGCCGACGCCTCGGGGGCAACCGATGCGAGCGGCAACCAAGTCGCAGAAGGCAGCCACGACGCGGTGGAAGACGTTTCAATGCTTTTGAACGAGTTCGACCTCTGGCTTGCCGGCGTCCTCGAAAGAAACGCGAAAAAAGCCAAAGGCAGGGGAGTAGTAGAATTTGCCGCTCTGTTGAGCGGAGTGCGCGTGACCCGCGAAGAATTGGAAAACGCGTTCAAAACCTCGTCCCTTGACTCCGCGGCGTACGCGACTTATTCCGCGGAACAATTCCTGCCCGTTGCAACCAGCCTGCGGGAAAGGACGCGGCCCGCAATAATCGCCGCAAACAAAATAGACTCCCAATTCGCCGAAAAAAATGTCGAAAACCTCAAAAAAGCGTTTCCCAAAATCCCGGTCGTGCCCATTGCGGCTGACGCGGAACTTGCGCTCAAGCGCGGGAAAGAACACGGTTTGCTTGAATACGACGGCAAAACGTTCAAGCCATCACGCGGGGATTTGAACCCCCTGCTCAAAGAAGCCCTTGCCCGCTTCCAGGTCAAGATTTTTGAGAAATGGGGCGGCACTGGAACAACGAAATTGCTGAATGCGCTTGTGTTCGAAGTGCTTGGAATGGTGGTCGCCTACCCTTCGGAAGATGAAAACAAATTCTCGGACCATTTCGGCAGGATTCTCCCAGACGCCATACTTTTGCACAAGGGAAGCAGGCCCGTCGACCTCGCGGGGGCGATCCACACGGATTTGGCAACGCATTTCCTTTACGCGGTGGACGCGAAGAAAAAAGTGCGCGTTGGCAAGGACCACGAGCTGAAAACAGGCGACGTAATCAGGATAGTTTCAACAAAGTGAACGAACAGCGAAACGGAACGTGAACGAAAAGTGAAAAAAGTGAGCAAAAAATGAACCGCCTTTCCCCCACCACCCGAATTGCCCTTGAAAAAATGGGTTTCACCAAGCTCACCGAGGTGCAGGAAAAGTCGGTTCCCCTTGCGCGTGCGGGAAAAGATTTCTGGGCGCGTTCGCCAACGGGCACCGGGAAGACCGCGGCTTTTTTGATTCCCCTGATTGAGCGCGCGGCGGCCAATCCCGCTTACAAGGCGATTGTGCTTGAGCCGTCCCGCGAGCTTGCCATACAGGTAGCGAACGAGGCAAGGAAAGTCGCATTCGGCACCAACGTGCGCGTGGTCGCGGCATACGGGGGCAGCTCGCACGAAAAGCTCGAAGAACTGGTGCGGCAGGGCGCGCAAATAATTTCAGGCACGCCCGAGCGCGTTGCCGAGCTTTTGGAAAAAGGCGCGCTTAAAGGCGAAGACGTAAAGGCGCTTGTTTTGGACGAGGCGGACAGGCTTTTTTCCCAACAACTTGAGGGCAACGTAAAGCTCGTGGCAAACCTTGCGCCGAAGAGGCAAACCATGCTCTTCTCCGTGCACGCCCCAAGCTCGCTTGTGCAAAAGGCGCGCGCGGTGTTGAAGACCGATTTCGAGGACGCCAAGGCCGGCGGGGTTTTGGAATCGAAAATCGAGCACCTGTATTCGGTTGCTAAAAACCCGATGCACAGGCTTGCGATTTTCCTGCAAAAGGAGCCCTCCCTGCGGTCGATGGTGTTCTGCGCGACGATCGAGAACGCGAGGGAAATCGAGGCGCACCTGAAGGCGCTTAAAATTTTCCCGATTCTGCTTCACTCAAAAATGCCGGCGGAGTCGCGCAATTCCGCGGTGCGCAGGTTCAGGCAGGAAAAGCGGGGGGTGCTTGTGGCAACGGATTTGGCGGCCCGCGGAATGCACTTCGAAGGGATTTCAAGGGTTTACTCGATGGGCGTGCCGCCGACAACCGAGTTCTACCTGCACCGCGCGGGAAGGACGGGCAGGATGGGCGCAAGCGGAAAGTGCATCTCCATAGTTTCCGCCGAAGAGGAAAATGCGCTCAAAAAATTGTACGCGGCAAACGGAATAACCGCAAGCGCGATATAGGCGGGCAGATGCGCCCCAAGTCGGGCTAATTCGCGTTCAATCCACTAGCACTATCGCGTACTCGCAGTGTTCTGCGGGGTCCTGGCGCATTTTGGCAAGCTCCCATTTGAGCTTGGGGTTCACCGCCCGCAGCACGAGCGTGCTTTCCGCGTCGAAGGGGATTTGGTGCTTGAAGTGCGCCCTGCAAAGCCTCTCGCTTTTCTTCACGTCGTGCTTGCACGCGCGCAAGAGCGCGCAGTCTTTCCCGTTGCTGACGTGGAACACGACGCGTTTTTCGGTTTCCTCAACAGGCTTCCACGAAAGCCCCACCGTGCCCACGCTTGAAATTATTTTCGCCAGAAGCGGCTTCTCGCTCTTGAAGCGCGAAATCCAATACTCCTTGAGCACCTTGAACGCGGCCTTCGCGCCGCGCCCGGCTATTTTTTTGCGCTGCATTATTTCCGCGACCTCCGCCTTCACCGCCTTCTCGTCGGCCTGCGAAAAAAGCGCGTCCG
>DAHXMR010000226.1 GCA_027371655.1 Microcaldota archaeon | reverse complement strand
AACTTGATCAAGGCCAGCGCGGCACTTTTCCAATTCCAGCGAGAAAAAGACAATTTGGGGGGTTGCTCAAGCATTTTCGGTTTTCAACTCTGACTTGAAAACTCTGCCATGCGGTCCGGACAGGCCGCGCGGCTTTTTTTTCAATTTTTTGTCTTCGTCAGTTCAAGGGCCAGCGCCTTGATTTCGGCAGCTGACTGTTCCAGCCTTGAAAGCGGGTCCATGTTAGTTGATGGTTTCGCACTCATTTGGCCTGCACCCCCGGGTCATCTCGAATAAGTTGTCGGAGGTATTCTGCCATTGACAGAAAGCCCCGTTCCTTTGCGCGGTTTTTAACCTGGGCCTTCGTTTTTTCATCGATTGTAAAGACGACTACTGTCAATCTCAGCACCATGAAATTAAAGGGGTTATAATAGAACCACTATAACCCTACCCGATGAGATATATAAGCGTTTGCATATAACTCCTACATGCCGATTTTGACAATTGTCGACGATAAGCGTAAGTTGCAATTGGTCGTTCCAGGAGACGGTCAAAAACTCAATAGTTCTCTTTGGGAATCTATAGTCCAGTTGATTGAGGACGACGTAGAATACGCCATTCTTCGAGCCCTCACTAAAGAACCCGCGCTGAGCATCAATGCCTTAGCTTCAAAGATTTCCGACTACTCCTATCCGACGATATTTTCAAATGTAAAAAAACTGTCGTACGCCGGCTTTCTAAAAATAGAAAAAACAAAGGCTCACGCATCAGTTCTAACTCCAGAAATACTGGTTTTCGAGATAGCCGAGGTTGAAGATACCGCTTCTGCTGTAAAAATAGCTGGGGTAATCGAGACTATTTTGAAAATTGCGCAGTTTTTGAAAAAAAACAAGGGAAAGGCATTTACGCTGCAGGAGCTGTCATCGAAACTTGGCATCGATGTATCCATAATAAGAGTGGATTTTGAAATCTTCGAGCAGAACAGTTTACTTGGTGGTGGTTGGGTTCCGTTCGAAGTTGAAAAAGCCCTGCGGTATTCTGAAGAAAAAACGGAACATTTTCTGAAACAAAAGCTTCTGTTCTATCGGCGCGGGCTGATTGGCAAATGAATGCCGCGTTTGAAGACGACTTTGAGTTTAACCAAAAACTCTTGTTTGAACATTTCAAAAAATCGGGATATCGAATTCCGCTCGGCACAAAAAATAATCCCGACGAGTACCTCACACCACTGGCTCCCGGATCGGCAGAAGTAGTCTATTCTTCCGAAATAAAAAAAGGTATGTGCATGATTGCGCGACCTGGCGCGGGGAAGACTACGATGGCAATCTGGCTGTGTTTTGTTATGTGGAGCCTGATGAGAAAACCGGTTATGTTTGTCTCTAAAAAACCACTCCGAATCCAAAAAATTAACAACCCGAACCGAGATGTTTTGGGGTTAAGAGCAATTAAGCTCCCAATAAAGGAAGTGTACCTATCAGCAAACGACTTTGAAGACCAAATCATGACGGACTGGGTAGTGGTTTCACTTGAGCGGATTCCCCACTGGATTAACGTGATTGTGGTTTCTGCGCCATTCGACAAAAAAGCAGAAGCTGACAACCGACGAAAATTAATCTGGCTACAGAAGTTTTTGAACGCGGTCGAAACTATTCCCAACGCCATGCACGTCCCAGGCGCCGAAATAGTTTTCGATGACATTGCTCTCTACGGTTCTGGAATTTTTGAAGAGATATGGAATTTGCATCATACTCGCCAAAAAACTAACGGTCGCCCGGTCGAATTTTAGACGGCTCAATACCGAGCGCGCTTCGCTTCTATCAACTGCGTTTTACGACCAATTGTTTCAGCAGCGCCCGGGTTTCTTCCAAGTCGGTTTCAAGTTTTGCCATGCGTTGTTCATTTTCGGCTTCTGTGTCTTGCTGTTCGACGAAGACTTTCAAGGCAAGTGGTTGGCCGCAGGCAACGCAAAAGCGGCTTCCTGGATCGTTTCCTATCTTGCAGCGTGGGCAGGATATTTGCGCGGGCTTGTTTTGGGTGGCAGAAGCTTTGCCGTGCGCGGCTAGGAACTGGTTTGCCACGTCTTCCTGGCTTATGTTCGCGTAAATGCCGATCATACGGCTGTTTGCCGACCACCCGAAGCGCTTGGTCATCGCGTAGTCGTCCAGGCTGGCTTTTTTGAGGAACGTTGCCGAAGCGTGGCGCCATTTGTGTGGGCTGAACTTCTTTTTCACGCCGGCTGCGTGAGCGGCCTCTGCAATGATGCGACAAAGCGCGTGGTAAGGCAGGAAGCTGCCATCGCTTTTGCAGAAAAGGAAGGCGTTTTCGTCGTCTTTGCGCGGGTGGCATTCCAGCCATACGTTCAAGTGCTGCACGCAGGGCAGGAGTGGGGCCCAGCGTGCCGGGCTCTTGCCCTCGCGTATGAAAACGCTTGTGTTTTCCTTTTCGAACCGGAGGTCTTTGAGGCGAATGTTCGCTGCTTCGGTTATCCGGGTGCCGCTGTCAAATAGGAATGCGATGAATGCCTTGTCGCGCGGTTTTCGGGCCGCGGTTATCATTGACTGGCATTCTTCGGAGGTTATTATTTCTCCGGGTTCGAGCGTGCTTTTTTCGGTGCTTGGGAATTTGAGCCAGTTGATTTTTTCAGGGTAGTGCTCGTTTTCCCCTTCAATAATTTTATAGAATTTTTTCAGGGCGACGTAAAAAATGCGTTTGGTGTTTTCCGACCATTGCTTGTTTGCCTGGATTTTCGAGACCAGCTTTTTCAAGTCGTCTTTGGTTGCGGTCCGGAAGTCGGCACCGAGCATTTTTGCCAGCTGGAAGAGGCGGGGGACGTAAATGAGCAGGCGGACGAACTTGTTTTTTATTTTGGGGTCCGCGCGGATGCCTTCAAAAAAGAGGGCCATATCCACCTTGTTCCTTGGGGTTATCTTAGGCTCGGCGGCTATCCGTTTCTGCCAATAGACGAAGTCCTTCGGCAGGTTGTAGATGTCCACGCGCTCGGTTGAAAGGTGTTTGCCCATACAGTTCTTCCGCCTCTTTTGGTTGAAGGCGGACTTCTTAAGGAACTGTGATGAGCATTACACGTTTGAAGACTGATGCTCCAGCCGGGATTTGAACCCGGGTCGCAGACTCGAAAGGCCCGTATCCTTGACCGGACTAGACGACTGGAGCAAAAAATGCTGAAAATTAGATTGGGTTCCTTTCGAGGAAAATTGTTGTGCGCCTTGTGGTTTTTATTCGCTTTTGTTTAGCCGTTTTGCGCTTTTGCAAGCTCTTTTTCCACAAGCTTCAACGCCTGCGCGAAAACCCGTTTCACGGGCTTGTTCGCGTCGATTTTCCTGATGTTCTCCTTCGGCAAAAGCTTGGGAAGTGCCAAGTAGTTGGCGCGCAAGGCGCGCATAAATTCTAGCTGCTCAAACTTTTCGTTCTTTTTTCCCCGCTTTTTCATCCTCGCCATTGCGACTTGGGGCGAAACGTCAAGGATTATCGCCAAGTCGGGGACGGGGAGCCCTTTGTGCAGTTTGATTATTTTTTGGGGGGAAATGCCCTGCGCGGACTGGAAGGCGAGTGTGGAGTATTTGTAGCGGTCGCACAATACGACAAAGCCCGCGGCAAGCGCGGGAAGTATCGTGTTCTTGGCGTGGTGTTCGCGGTCTTTTACAAACAATTCCAAATATTTTTCGGCGTTTGCGCTTGGGTTTTTGTCTTTTGCCAGCATTTGCCTCAATTTTTTTCCGAATGAGGAGTTGCTTGGCTCGGCTGTTAAAATCACTTTAAAGCGTTTTCCCAATTCGTCGGCGAGCATTTGTGCGATTGTGCCCTTGCCGCTTCCGTCGATTCCTTCGATTGCGATGAAAGTTCCGCGTTGCATTTTTTTGTTCCCGAAAATTAGAACGCTTGTTGCGGGTTTTAACCTTTCTGCCCGCGGGAATTAATTGCGGTGGAATTTGACCGCGCTTCTTATGACGTGTTTTGCCGCCTTGTGCACGAGGGGCGAGGTGAGCGCGTGTTTTACGGGGAGCCACATGAAGCAGTCGTGTTCCGCGTTTTTCGGGGAGAGGGTGACTTGTGAGAGGTGGTGGTCTTCGGACGCCTGGTCGGGGTCGGAGTGCAGGAATCCGCAGTATGCGTGCACGTTGAAGCCTATTGCGGGGTATTTGAAGGAGCCGACGTAGGAGTGGGAGAATTGGGTCGGCACAAGGCCGGCTTCTTCTTCGGCCTCGCGCAAAAGCGCGTTGGAGAACGCGTCGCCCAATGTTTTTGCGCCGTGGAAATCGGAGTATTCGACCACGCCGCCCAGGGGCACGAATGTTTTTGCCGCCCACCAGGATTTGGGGGAGTGTTTTCCCAGGAGGACAAGCGAGTCTTCGCGGGGCACGAGGGCGGGCGCCACCGTTGTTTCGACGGAATTCTTGAAAAGCGCCAGGAGCACTGCTTCGCGTATGGGGTTTTTGCCTTCTTCGATTGCGGGGTATTTTTTCGCGAGTTCTTCGAGGGCTTTGGGCGCGTCCTGCGGGAGGTTTGCGGCAAGGTTGGGAAAGCGCACTTTGGCTTTCGCGCGGTCGAACAGCATTTCCAATTGGGTAAACTCTAGGTTCGTCTGCAAGCCCACCCTGTGAAGGATACAAAACTGCTTGTGCGGATTTTTTCACGGAAACGCCGCGCGCAATGCGAGCGCGCCAAGCGGAATCGTGAGGTTGTCGTCAAGCGGCAGTGGAAGGGATTCTATGGCGGATGCCGCAAGCGAATACACGATTACGGGCAATGGGTTTAAGAAGGGAACTGAAAGCAGGGGAAACGACGCGAAGGAAGCGGAAAGGAAGAATGCGATGGTGCCTTCCCAGCTTTTGCGCGGGTTCCACGGAAGCGCGTGCGTGCCGCGTATTCCCACGAAGGTGGAAAAGGCGTCGCCGGCCGCGAGAATCAGGAGCACGCCCAGCGAGAATTGGTAGTCGCGCGAGTAGGACAGCAAAAACAGCGCGCCCACCAAAAACATAAGCGCGCCTTTTCCGGGCAATGCGCCTGCCCGCTCGAATTGCGTTAGCACGCCGGTTATTGCGCTCCCGCGGTAGCCGCGCACGACGAATTGCATGAGCAAAAGCCCCGCGCAAAGCAGTGCGAGCAAAAGGAAAACCGCGGCGTTGCGGCCCAAAAAAAGCGCGGCCAGCACTATGGCGAGGCCGAAGAACAGGTGGAACATTTGCCGGTGCTCTTCCTTCATCTTTTAGCACCTGCCCTTGTTTTTTTCGAAGCGCGCTTTTCCTGCCACCGCGTGAGCTTAAGGCGTTTTGTTGGGAGCAATCCGCGCCTTGCGGCAAAGTCCATTGCGGATTCGACCAATGCCTTTGACGCGAAGAACAGCACCAAGCCGGTTGCCACGCCGCCTGCCACCTGCATCCACGTGTGCTCGTTGCTTGTCACCCTTGAAACCGCTATGGCGATTCCGGCGGGAAGGAAAAGGTAAAACGAAAGAGTGCCAAGCGCGGCGATTGCGTAAATCGCGGCAAGCGAGGAGTGCCCGGAGGGGAAGCCCGCGTCGATGGAGCACGTTTCCAGTCCTGCGCAGGGGCGGGGGTCGTTGTACGCGGCCTTGATTACGGGAATCATCGTGACGGAAAGGAAGAGTGCAAGCAAGAGTGGCAGCTTGTTTTCCGCCTTTAGGAAAAGCATTGCGAGAA
Organism: Microcaldota archaeon; assembly: GCA_027371655.1. Next base: position 2,862 of record DAHXMR010000226.1, on the reverse strand, counting down.
CCGTGAAAACCGCGAGTATCGCGAAAAAACTGTCGTGGAACGCGGCTTGCGGCGAAAAAGCTGCGGCAAGTGCGCGGGAAAAGTCAAGCGCGAAAGTTTGCATAAAAAAACCTCGTTTCCCTGCCCGCGGGCAGGAGGGTTTGCATTGGGATTTTTATTGTTTGGCAGGCTATATCAAGCCAAGAAAGTTTTTCGGCGTTTTTCTTGGCTTGATAGATTACAAACCACGAAAAACACGTGTAAAACTTTCGTGGTTTGAAATAAAAAAGACTTCGCCAAACCAAAACTTTGGAATTTTGGGATTTTTTTGGCAAAACTATTGCAAACCACCTGAAAAAGTCGAAAGACTTTCGGGGTTTGCAATAAAATCAATCAAATGCCGGGGTAGCTCAGTTGGCTAGAGCGCTAGAAACGGAATGCGCGCCCTAAAAACGCGGTTTCCAAAAAATAGCGAAACTCATAAGAGTGAAAGTCTCCACGCAGCCCCACGGGGTTTTGCGAAAAACAAGCTCTGGGTCATCTAGAGGTCGGGTGTTCAAATCTCCCCCTCGGCATACTTCTTTTTATTGCAAACCACGAAAAGCTAGTGTTTGCAGGGGCGGTCGCATTGGTTAAGCAGATACACCGAAAGTGGCACGATTTGAGGGGCACCGATGTCCTCGCCGAAAAAATTTCCGCCAAAGAGCACAAAGAGCTTGATAATATTTTTAAGGAAATGCAGAGAGGAACGGCAACCCCTTGGCGCGATGCCAACTAAGGTGGAAAAAAATGGCGAAAGTCTTGGATACGGGTTGTTGCAAGCGTTTCGACCCAAAGCCCTGGGACGAAAAGACCGTTGTTTTGAAGGAAGCGCTTTTTGTCAAGGCCCGCGTGTTCTCGTTTTTGCACATTCCCCTGAATTTCAGCCAAGTGATGGCGTCGAGCATGGAGAAGATTTGGGCGGCAAAGGCAGAGGCCGCAAAGCCGCTGATGCTGTCGGATGAAAACTCGCTTTGGGGCGCGGATGTTTACATCGCGGTTTCCAAGGAGGTCAAAGGCACGCAAAACGTGCGCCTGTCCGGCACGTTCCTTTCCAAGGTGTTCCAAGGCGATTACAAGGAGATGGGCACTTGGATAAAGCAAATGAACGAATACGTCGCCTCCAAGGGAAAGGCAACTGAAAAGCTCTACTTCTACTACACCATGTGCCCCGCATGCTCCAAAGCATACGGGCAAAACTACACGGTGCTTTTGGCAAAGGTCGGATAGTTTTAAAGGAATCAAATACTCCAGTCCCATAGGCGAATTTGACTTGTTTGACATTCCATTAGACCCAATTGCAGCCTACGGCGCAGCGCTGTCTACGGCTATATTAATTCGGCAGCTCTGGAAAGAACGTCCGGATATAGCAGTGAACTACTACATAGATCAACGCGGAGATATTGACGATCCCGAAGATTATGCAATTACCGAAGTCATTAATCGTGGCGGAAAAGCTGTGAAAATCGACCGTTTTCAAGTTGTCTGTTCTAACGGACAACGCAAGCCCATAATACCAGACACGGCTATTCCCGGTTTACCCGCAAAGATAAGTGAAGGCGAGAAACTAACTATTCTCCTTGAGGGAAACCACGTATTAAATATTCAGAACAAGTACGGCGATATCGAATATGTTGAAGTTATTGACCAGACCGGAAAAATTTATAACTCAAAGCCAAATGTTGTTAACCGCATTTGGAAGTTCATTAGCCGTCATTTAAACCGCGTGAAAAACGTGCAATTGTAGCTTAGGGACAACGGGGGATTTGCTTACTTCACTTTTCCCCTTGCAAACGCTTGCGTCCCCCCGCCCACGCCTTTTGTTTTGATTAGGTCTTGCGCGCTTTTGCCGGACTTGGGGTTGCAGGCTGCTACAAGAAAACCGTCCTTGTTTGAAAGCAGTGCGGACAAGCCGTCTTGTTGTGCGACTTCGTTTGCCAGAAGCTCAAGTGTTCTAGCATCGGCGTCAATGCCGAACTTTTCGACAAGCTTCTGCGGGGAAGCCTTTGCCGCGGAAACCAACTGTGAGCCCATATTTTGTGCGAGTTCCGCGCGCATTTTTTCGACTTCTTTTCCGCGCTCTTTCCACTCGTCGAAGAATCTTGAAGCGGTTTTGGGCAAATCGTCGCGTCCGACGGAAAACACGGCGCGGCCGTCGTCAAGAAGCGCTTCCTGTTTTTGCACGAATTCCAACGCCTTGGGCCCCGACTTGTAGTGCACGCGCATAACCCCGTCCTGAATCTGCTCGAAGCCAGTGATTTTTATCAACCCGATTTCCGACGTGTTGTGCCTGTGCAAACCACCGCAGCTTTCCACGTCAATTCCCTTGACTTCAAGCACGCGGATTCTTTTCCCGATTGCGCCCCCGCCCTGATACAGCCTGTAAGAATACTTCTGCTCGGCTTCCCCGCGGTCCATTTCCGTGACCGTGATGGGGTGCGCTTCCATCACCGCAATGTTCGCCAATTTTTCGATTTCATCCTGCTGCGCCCGCGCCGGCTTTTCAAAGTGCGTGATGTCCACGTGCGCCTCGTCCTCGTCCTTCTTGCTCCCGCACTGCCAGACATGATTGCCAAGCACTTTGCGGGTCGTGGCAATCAAAATATGGGCGGAACTGTGATGGCGCGTAATGGAAGCCCGCCGCTCCACGTTCAAGGCAAGTTTCGCGGAATCGCCGGCCTTGGCGGCAAGCGGTTTTTTCAAATAGTGCAAAATCACGCCCGCTTTTTTCTGGACATCATAAACTTCCGTGCCGTTTATGGTGCCGTGGTCGGCGCACTGGCCGCCGCCTTCGGGGTAGAAAATCGTCTTGTCCAACACAACGACTTTGCCCGACGCGTCCAA
>DAHXMR010000192.1 GCA_027371655.1 Microcaldota archaeon | reverse complement strand
GAAAAAATGGGAAGGCGTTTTTGCTGCAAATGCGGTTAGGCGTGGGGCGGCATTAAAACCTGCCGCCTCGGAACAAAAAACAAGCTTTTTTGAGTTGAATACCATCTGGGGCACTCCAAAGCCCGGTTGCGTTGGAGTTTTTTGCTCAAGGTTTCTTTTGCCACAAAAAAGGCGCTACGAACAATGAGCTGGCGGGCTACTTGTAAAACGCAAGCGCTTCTTCCCTAAGCCTGTCGGCAACCCGCTGGTTGCGCACGATTACGACCTTGGTCTTCTCCTTTTTCTCGTACAAAATCTTGTAATATTCGGCAAGCGTCTTTCCATCCGGGGCTTTCGCTTTCTTGAACAACACGTCCATTTGCTGGCGTGTCTTCTCCGGCAAGAAATACTGAATGTAATAGTCGTGCACTGCTATTTCGTCACAATTCTTTGCAACGTCAACGCCTATCTTGGGCTTCTTACCGATTTTCTCCCAAAAATCCATCAGCGCCTTGTCTAGTGGATTGTCGCATGTGCAAAGCGCGTAATGCACATCGCGATCCATAAGCTTTCTCAGCCTCAAAAAATCTTTTTCCGGCAAGGTAGTCAAAGCCCACGGATGCCGCCAGCAAATCACACCAATATCCGGAGTTGGATTTGCCGCATAGTCCTTTTCCATCTCGTCCAAAAACCACAAGCCAGCTTCCAAAAAAGAGTCAAACTCAACGGTCGCAGACGAATTTTCCGCAACATCCAGCAAAGACAACTTCGCCCTGCCCGCATACCTGGTTTCCGCCTGGTCGAAAAAACGCTTGTTCTCCAAAACCCACGCGGGATTCAACGAATAAACCGTCTTTTCACGGCTCAGGATTCCCGCCGCTTCCATCTGCTTCAAAGCCTTGTGAATGCCCTGATACGAAGCAGAACTGCCGCACTCGTTTTTTGTAGCCAAAAACACCTGCCGAGCACTAAGAGGAAACTTTTTACCAAGAACGCGCACAATCTCGGACTTCGTGCCGCCGGAGACAAGAACATCGATGGGGTTGGGCATATGGTTCACTTAAATTTTGAAATGGTTTCTTTCCTGATTTCTTCTGCGAGTTCGGCGTTTCTTGTGATGATTATGTTGGTTTTCGCTCGCGTTTCAAAAAATAGCGTGTTGAGCTTGGACAAGTCAACTTGGTTCGCAGTTTTCGCCTTCGCGCAAGCCGCGTCCCAAATCTTACGCGTTTTTGCCGACTGGAAAATCTGGAACACGAAGTCTTGGGCGACGATCAAGTCGCAGTTGTGGGAACAGTTGGCGTTGGTTTTCCACTTTCCGCCCAAATCCGTCCACGTCCTAAGCACCGTTTTGTCTATTGGCGAATTGCCTTTGCACAACACGAAGTGCCCACGCTTGTGCGTAATCGCCTTCAGCATAGCATATTCTTTTTCGGTAATAACCGTCATAGGCCAGGCGTGATAATGGTGGCAAATGTTGGGCAAAACCGGCTTTTCAGGGGAAGAGAGCATTGCCACTTGGCCCAAAAGCCAGTAAAATGGCTTCACAAACGTGTCGTCAAAGCACACGGAAACGCTTTCGCCCTGCTTTAACGACTCGATGGAAGCGGGAGTATTTCCAATGAAAACCTCCTCCAAACGCTCCCCGAATTCTTTGAGCTGCGACGCCCAATCCCTGCTCAACGAATATGCAGTTCCCTCGCGCTTCACAACTTCAAAAGCGGCAAGTTGAAGCAATGCCTTGTGAACCGCCTGATACGTTGGAGGCTTGCCGCCCGTTCCGGCGTCTTCGCAAATCTTCCTGAAAACGTCCCTTGCAGACAATGGCCACTTCTTCGACAAAACGGAAATAATCCTAGCGCGAACGTCTTGTTTACCCGTGCCAATAAATGGAATTGGTTGCACGTTCAGCGCCCCGTTGAGTTTTTGAAGTGTTTCAGTGTTTCCGTCCTGATTTGTTCCGCGAGCGCCTCGTTTCTTGAAACGACCAGTTTGGTTTTGGTTTTTTGCTCGAAAACCAGCTTGTAGAGATTAGACAATTCGAGGTCTTTCTTGGTCTTTATTCCCGCGTAAACGTCGTTCCAGCGCTTGGCAAAAGCCGGCTCGTGGAAGATTTGCACAACGAACTCGTTTGCCACCACCAAATCGCACTTCTGCGCTGTAGTTGGGTCAAAGCGCCATTCTGAGTTCAACTGCTTTTTCCAAAAGTCAAGCAAAAACTCGTCCATCAGCGTGTTCCCGCCGCACAAAATGTAGTGCTTGGTTTTTGCGGCAATGTTTTTCAATTGCTGGTACTGCGAGTCGGAAACAACGGTCATGGCCCAAGAGTGCCGGGAGTGGGAAATCATCGGCGTGTCGTCTGGTTGGCTGCAAATGAGCTTTTCCGTTGCCGCCAAAAGCGTGTTGAACGATTCCACGAAATAGCCGTCAAAGGAAAGAGTAGCCGAAGAGTTCGGAGGCATCTCAAGCAACGCCTTCAAAGAGCCGGCAGACTTGGTTTTTACCAACTCGTCGCTGAACTCCCGAAGCTTGGACGCCCACTCGTTGCTTATGGCATAGCCCTTGGCGTTTTTGTCCAAAACGCCTTGCTCCAAAAGAAGCTTTACTGCCTTGTGGACCCCCTGGTAAGTGATATCTGCGGAGTGCTGTTCGAGAATTTCGCGGTGAATTTGAAGCGCATTAAGCTCCCTGCCGTCGCGAAGCACGCTAATCACCAAGCTTTTCGCGTCACTGCTACCGCTGCCCAAAAACGGGATGCCCGCCTCCTCCATAGGCAAAAAGAATGAAAAACGCAAGATATAAACTTTTGGTTGATTTAATTATTTTTGACAAATCGCTTTAATACCGCCCAAAGTTTATTCGTGATTGGTTGAGCTTATGGCTGCTTTCGGTTCACAAAAAATAGGTGCGGTTGAACGGTTTATTTACGGGCTTCGCGAAGATTCGCCTTTGGTGATTCCTCAGGTTGATCCAGACGCTTTTTCGGAAGACGAAGTGTCAAAACTGCTTATCTTTCTTGAGAGGGAAGGCATCCGATTCATTGCCATCGGCGGCACTTTGGTTGATCCGGTTCATCTCAATATGCTCATAGCCCTAGCCGTTAAGGATCACGGAATGAGCTTGGTTACCTACCCATCAGAATCTGCCGCGTTAGTGGATGGAATTCGGGACAAAACCGCGATTTATTGGATAAGGATTTCCAACGCGACAAACCCGTATTTTCTTACCGATTTTTCCGTTATGAATTCCCTTTTCATAAAAAAGCGGCAGATGGAGCCTTTGCCCACGGACTACGTCTTTGACGATCGGGGCAGCATTGGCACTGCCGCTTGGCTTGCCCGTGCTTGGCCGGTGCCTAGGGATAAACCCCAGATAGCGTTGGCTTTGGCTAAGGCTGCGGAATATTCCGGTTCCCGGTTCTTCGTCCTTGCCGGGGGTTCCGGCGCATCGCTTCCCCCGTCTAACGAGATGGTTCGTTTGATTCGGAAGGAAACTGGGCTTTTCTTGATTCCAACCAGCGGAATTCGTTCCTGTGACGTGGCTAAGGAGTTATTTGAGGCGGGGGCCGATGGCATTCACGTGAGCAAGTTGCTCGAATCAAAGGACAACTGGCCCGTACTGAGCAAAATGATTCGTGCGGCAAGGAATTACTAGAAATGAACGGATACCGCGCGCTTTCCGGCTCCATTTTTCTGGGCCTGGGAAGCTCATTGCCCGTGCTTCGCAAAGAGATTCGTAACCTTAACTTAGTCATAACCGACTTTGATAACACGTTAATCCCTTCTTTTGCAGTTGTGCGCCCAACGCTGCTGCTTTTGCAACAGAAGGCTCAAACCAGCCGCATGGCGGGCGCAAAGTTGGAGCAATTGCAATCGCTTTTGACGAAGCGGAAGTTGAGTTCGGTTGAAGTTCTGTCTAAGCGTTATGCGCGCATAATCTGCAATCTTGACGAGCGCGAACTTGCCGGCGCAGCGCGGCAGGTTTCCTTGGGCAATCCGTTATTTCCTTCCGTATACCCGGTTTTTGGGAAGTTTTCGAGGAGTAAGCGGATCGTGGTTGTGTCCTATGGCGTGCGCTCAATAATCCGAGAGCTGCTTGGAACGACGGTAACAGCTGAAGTTATTGCTCGCGACCTCAAGAAAACTGGCAACGTGTTCTCTGGCATTTTTGTTCAAAACGGCACGGCTAAGGCTTTCAAAAATAAGGCGGTTAAGGTGTTTTTGTCCAAGCGTTGCAAGTTTATTGGGATTGGCGACGCGGAAGAGGATGCGGGTTTCCTATCTGGGGCGTCTGTCCGGATATGTGTCAATCCCGCAACTGCGCTTGTGGAAGAGGTTAAGCCGCAAATAATCTTGCGGGACAAGGCAAATCCTTGGAAGGATTTTCAAAAATTTTTCCTTTAGAACGATTTTTGGTTTGTAATAAACACCGTGGGGCGTTTTTCGTGGAAAGCCGGTATTCGAGGCAAAAATTGTAGTTTTCCGAAGCGGTTATAAGCTTGAAAACGCGCTAACAATTCTTGAGGCAAATGTGGCATGATGGTTCCTGGGGCGTCTGATGGCCGTTTTGTTCAGAAGGCGGTTAAAGTGAGGCCCGTGCGGGCTTCCATTTTTACGCAGGCGCAGCGCACGCGCGGCAGCCTTTCCAGCGCGATTCCGAATGAGGGTGTGCGGAATAGTTGGCATGCGATTAAGGGCGAGGCGTTGTTTTATGGCGTTGAAAACATGCACGCGGGCACGCTGAAGCTTGGCTATAATCTTATGCGCCACGGTTATGTTCCTGAATCGGAGTTCAGGAACCTGCCAAAACGCGAGCATATGATGCTTGCGTTCGCCGCCGAGCTCACGCGCCGGGGCGTTGATATTCAAACGCTTTGCCCTAAAGAAACGTTTGAAAAACTTTTTGACCCTAAATCCGAGCAAAACGGCGCGGCGGTGGAAAAGTTGTCCATGTACCGTACGCAGGATTTGGATCATTTGCCCGACTCCCGCGAATTGCAGAAATTCCGCAGCGAGGACGCAAAGTCTTGGCTTCTCATAGACAACGGCAAGGTCGACCCGGCGGCGCTGCACGCGCGTTCGCAGGGTTTGTATGCGTGGGTTAACCGTAACGCGAGAAAAGTCGTACTCGGCAAGCTTGTTTCCGGCGCGGCAAGCAAGACCGAACGCCAACTCCTACTTCAACAGCTTTCGCGCATTCCCGAGGACAACATTCTCGGCGGAAAGCAAAAAATAATCAACGGCCTGCGGGCGGGGGATGTGAAGCAGGTGAGGGATGCTTTCGTTGACGCGTTCTACCGCTCGAATTTCGGCGAAAAGCCGGGAACGCCCAAGCAAAAACTGTCCAAAAAGGCAAAAACGCTTCTGGCAATAGCCGGAATCTCCCTCGCTTTCGGCGCAGGAACCCAAAATGCAAGGCTGTTGAACGCGGTGCAACAGCACTTCAAAGAACAAGCCCCAATCGAGCGAACAATCGAACAAGAGCAACAAGGGCAGGAACAACAAGGGCAAAAGGAAACGAAAACCCAGACGACAACTACGGAGCGAACAGGGCCGGAAAGCACGCCAATAAATGAAGATTTGAAGAATGTTCTTGGAATGTTGAAGCAAAACGTTAGCCCGATTTTTAAAACCGTGGACAACCTTCCAGGAAATGAGCTTGGTGCATCTATATTTGTAATTGGAAATGCTGATGCAATTACGGACCCCAAAATAATGACACAGGCGGAAACGCGGATTCAACTTTACGAGTCAAAAAGTACTCTTACGCCGAACCAACGGGCGAATTACGAGCAATTGAAAGCCCTTTTGGATGTGTCCCAAAAAACAAAGGAAATAATAAGTCAAACTGAACTTTCGAATTTAGAGGCTGATGCAAAGCAAACTTTGGGGGTTAACTACGAGCCCAGTGTTCGAAATTTCAAAACGGCTTTTTCCTTGAAATCGGCTATCGAGGCATACGATGCTATTAATCCTTAAATTGTCAAGGGGGCACGCAGTATCCAGGCCGACTATCGCAGGTTTCTCCTTCAGGACAAACGCCGTTTGTAGTACAATCCGTTTTGGAAGTAGAGCACCATTTTTGGAATTTTCCCGAGCAACAATCTGCTTCTGATGATGCGGGCGGAATATCAGTTGTATAACTAGAATATCCGCATCGTCCGTCTGCGGTTTGGCACGCGGGGTAGTCTCCGCTTGATTTTACGCACCAGTCTACTTTGCCTTGGAACACTGGGTCGCCAAGGTTCACTAGGCATAGTCCGTCGTGGAATACTGTCGGGGGTGCGCAGCTTGTTTGTATTCCTGTTGATTTGGTCAAACTGTCGTATTCTGAGGTTTGAGTTTTTTGCCACGCGTCTTGGAATTTTGCGCGATCTGCAGCGGACATGCTGTTGACACATTCGGGGCACTGTGAGGCGAATTGATCCAGCATAGTTGATCCTGCGGTTCCGCCTAGAACTGCGCTTTTGAGTTGCTGGTAGTTTTGCAAGTTTGTACCTAATTGGGTAACTGCATTGTCTGCTGCTTGTCCTAGTGTGGGTTGTGCTTGTGCGGGGTCGCATCCTACCGGTACGCCTGCGTTTGTAAGGCATTGGGGGCTGCACCAGGTTGCCAAGTCGTTCGGGGTGCAGGGGTTTCCGAAGCCTCCGCTTGTG
>DAHXMR010000172.1 GCA_027371655.1 Microcaldota archaeon | reverse complement strand
AAGATGCAATTTACGCGCATAAACAGGCTTTTCTTGCGCTTTTTGCGCAGGCATATTCAGCAATAACCCCAGAATAGGCGATTTTGGTTTGAAAATAAATTTCGTGAGCACCGAGTACAAGCGCAGCGGCGTTGGCACGGTCACCTACAACGTTTCCAAAAAGCTGGCCAGCCTTGGGCACGACGTCACCGTCTTCGCGCGCACGCAGGCAACACCTGCGGAAAAGTGGTTTGTGCCCATAAACCCTCCGGCGCCTTTCAGGAACAACGTCGCATACCCCTTTTACGCTGCCAAAAGAATCGCCAACTTCGATGCCGACGTCTGGCACGGCGACGTTGTCGAGATGGGCTTCGCCTGCAAGCTTGCCGGAAAAAAGCCCCTTGTCGCCTCCCTGCACGACGCGGTCCCCTTGATTTCCTCTTACAAGTCCGAGCGCAACAGGATTTTCCGCCTCGCCTACCGCATTTGGATTTCCGAGGTCTCCAAATACGCGCAGGCGCTTGTGTTCGACAGCAAAAGCGCGCTTTCGGACGCGGTGGCCGCGGGCCTGCCGAAAGAGAAATGCTTTTTCGTCTACGACGGCGTGGACACAAAAAAGTTTTATCCCAACGCGGCAACAGCGCGCAATCGGAAAGGAACGCCGGTATTGGCGTATGCCGGCGGCTTCGGAAGGCGCAAGCGCCTGGACCGCCTGGCGGAGGCGCTTGGGATTTTGCGCAAGCAAGGCGTGGACTTCAAATTGCGCGTGGCGGGAAACGCGAACGAGCAGGTGCGCGGGCTTTTCTCAAAAAACGGCGTGCGCAACGTTGAATTCGCGGGGTACGTTCCGGATGAAAAAATGCGCAAGTTTTACGCGGATTCCGACGTGTTCGCATTCCCAAGCGACTACGAGGGATTCGGCCTGCCCGTTTTGGAGGCGATGGCCTGCGGGGTGCCGGTTGTTGCCATAAACCGCTCGTCCATCCCCGAAGTGGTTGGCAAGGCGGGCGCGCTTTGCGAGCCAAGTGCCGAGGATTTTGCCGAAGCGATTGCCGGCCTTCTTGCGGACGAAAAGAAAAGGCGGGAGCTTTCCAAAAAGGGGGTTGCCCGCGCAAAAGAATTTTCATGGGACAAAACAACCAAGGGTTTCCTGAAAATCTATTCCAAGGCGTGTGGGCTGAATATTTGATGCGCGTTCTTTTGTTCCACGACATTGCCGAAGAGATTGGCGGCGCCGAGACCTACGTCAACCGCCTGCTTGCGGCGCTGAATGCGCAGGGACACCCAAGCCGCCTGGTCACTATTTCAAGCAAGCCGGTTCCCGAAAGGGCAAACGTGGCCGTTTTCCGCGAGCCGTCTTCCAAGGCAATCCGCTTCATGATGAAAGCGAAGTGGAACCCGTGGCTTTTCCTTTTCCTGTGCCGCCAAATCGATTCCTTCAAGCCAAGCGTCTTGCACTTGCACCACAACTACAAGTACCCCTCAACAGTGCTTCTTGCCGCGGCTTACAAGGGCGTTCCCGTTGTGCAGACCGTGCACGACTACGGCTTTTTGTGCCCAACAATATGGCATGTCAAGCCCGGCGGAAAAGCCTGCTGCACAAAATTCGGATGGGCGTGCGTGCAAAGCGGCTGCATCCCGCTGTCAAAATACCTCCTCGAACTTGCCTACCGGCCGCTGAAAAACATTTTGGAAAAAATGATTGTGCGCAAAATAATCTGCCCCTCCGAAAAATTGCAAGCCTGCATATCGCAGGAAGGATTCAAAACCGAGCTAGTCCGCTACTTCATAGACTGCCTCAAAGTTCCCAAAAAACGCGCGAGAAACGCGGAAACGATTCTTTACGTGGGCGGGCTCACCCCCCAGAAGGGCGTGCAAGTGCTTTTGCACGCATTTGCAAGCGTGCTCAAAAAATTTCCCAAAGCCCGGCTTGTGGTAGTTGGGGACGGCGCTTACCGCGGCAGGCTTGAAGCAATTGCACAGGACATTGAGATTTCGCGTTTTGTCCGTTTTGCGGGTAAAGTGCCAAACAGCAAAATCGGGGCGTATTACTCCAACGCGGGAATCGTTGCTGTGCCATCTGTTTGGGAGGAGCAATTCGGGCTTGTCGGCATCGAGGCCATGTCCTACGCGGTGCCGGTTGTGGGAAGCGACATAGGCGGCATTCCCGAGTGGCTAGAGGACGGGAAAACGGGCCGGCTTGCAGCCCCCGGCGATTCAAAGGATTTGGCGGCAAAAATTTGCAGCATCCTTGGCAGCCCGGCGCAAGCCGAGGCCATGGGGCAGAGGGGGCGGAAAACCGCGCTTGTTAAATACTGCTCTTCGGAAAACCATGCATCGCGCATGGTTCAAGTTTACAAGTCCGTCCAATGAAAGAACCCAACGTCAATCCCTTGCAGTGAGGATTGTTCCGGGATTGCCGTTCGGTTCATCGGAAAGGTATGATTTTGCGAATCAAAAAAGAAGCCCCCGTATTTAGGCGTGGGCTTGTCATAGCGCGAAGGCGCATTTAGCGCATTAAAGGTGCTTTGGCCCAAATGGGTTCGGTAACGCGGGTTGCGAGGAACACGATTTTCATGTCAGCGTCAAGCATGCTTGGCGCCTTCTTCAGCTTCCTTTTGGGCATAGTTGTCGCCCGCTATTTGGGCACCTCCGGCTTCGGCGACTACTCGTTCGTCATTGCGTTCGTGGCGATTTTCAACATCTTCTTCGACTCAGGGCTAAGCGTGGTCGTGGTGCGCGAGGTCGCCCGCAACGCGTCCGAGGCGCAAAACTACATCCGCGCCGCCCTTGCCGCCAAAATCATAGTCACGCTCCTGTCCTTTTCCGCGCTGCTTGCAATATCGCTTCTGGCAGGCTATTCCTTCATGATAACCTCGGCCCTGCTTGTGGCCGGCGCGGCATACGTCCTTCTTTCGTTTGCCACGTTTTTCCTCTCTTTTTTCAAGGCAATCGAGCTAATGCAGTACGAAGCGTACCTCAACGTCCTCGAACGCCTCGCCAACCTTGCCGGCGTGTGGATTGTGATGGACCAGCACGGCGGCCTCCTGCGCATAATGGCGGTTTTCCTCATCGTTGCCTGCGTCAAGTTCGCGGTAACCCTCTTTTTGATGGTGCGGCGTTTCGGTAAAGTGGTGTGGCCCCCGGAATTTGCGCTGTCCAAAAAAATCCTCATTCTTGCCGTGCCCTTCGCCCTCACCACGATTTTCAGCACCGCGTACTTCAACGTGGACATGCTGCTCCTCGCGTTTTTCAAGTCAAGCGCCGACGTGGGCCTTTACAACGTCGCCTACCGGTCCATATACGCGGTGGCATTTATCCCCAACACGTTCACAGTCGCCCTGCTTCCCATGCTTTCCCGCCTCTTCGTTTCCTCAAAGGAGTCCATGCGCTACGCCTACGAAAAGGCCTTCAAGTACATCCTCCTGCTCGCGGTTCCCGCCGCGGTGGGCGGAGTGCTGCTTGCGCCCCGCATCATCCGCTTCTTCTACGGGGAAGAGTTCCTTGACGCGTCGCCCGCCCTCGCAGTGCTCTCCATTGCGGGGGGAATAGTGTTCATAAGCCTCTTGTGCAACGTGATGATGACCGCGCTCAACCTGCAGAAAAAGAACGCCATGCTCGCCCTTGGCAACCTCGTGGTCAACATAATCCTCGACGTCGCGCTCATCCCCGCCTACGGCATAGTCGGCGCCGGACTTGCCACGATCGCCGCCGAGTTCTGCGGAATGATTGGAGCAAGCTGGCTCATCCACCGCGAAATCAAGCCCACGCTGCACGCGTCGTGGCTGTTCAAGGCAATTATTGCTACCGGCGCAATGGCGTTCGCCGTAATCTCGATAGAGAACAGCCTGCTGCTTTTGCCGACCTTCGCAATCGGCGTGGCGGTGTATTCTGCCGCGATAGTGCTGCTTGGCTACTTTGCCGCCGACGACTGGAAAATGATGCAGGCAATAATCCTTGCAAGCGTTGCCAAAATACGGGGAATCGCAAAACGCCAAGCCGACTAAGAACAAAAAATTCAGGATAGCATTTCCTTCAAGCCTTCTTCGAGCCTGATTTTGGGCTTCCATCCAAGCAGCTTTTCCGCTTTCGCTATTGAAAACAAGCGCCTTGACGCGGCTTCGGCCACGTTCTCGGGCGTGAACCCGCTTTTTTTCCCGAACGCGGAAAGCACTTTGGACGCGGCGTATGCCGCGGGGAAGGCAATTGCGAATGGAATGCCAATTCTGGGCGGCCTTCCGCCGACCTGCCTTGC
>DAHXMR010000118.1 GCA_027371655.1 Microcaldota archaeon | reverse complement strand
AGGTAGAACGGGGTGTAGACCAGGCGGATTTGCTGAATCTCCATCTTGCCCCAGCCCCGGCTTGCAAGCGATTTCTGGATGATGCCGATGGCAACCTCCGGCGTAAGCTGCGTCTTGAAAGTGTTCGCGTCAAGCATCATTTGAATCAACAAAAAGAGTTTTGCCCAAGCCTGCTTTTTAAGCCTTATTCGGCAACAGGCTCCCGGCCGTTGCCGCCTGCGGCTGGCCGGAAGGAAAAAACAAAAAACCTGAAAAAAGAGGGAAGAAAAAAGAGAAACGAAGGAGGGGAAACTTATCCCTTCCTGCGCTTGACGATTTTCACGTTGTGGGGCGTGAGCAAAATCTTGTCCTCGTCGATGCGGGCGATGTCCCCGTTGAGGTTGCCCACGTACCTGCGCAATTCCTCCACCGAAGACTTGAGCTTGGCGGGGTTGCGCGCAACGGGCGAGATGTTCAAAAGCACGAGGTTCTTGTTCTTGAGCTCCTCCTCGACTATCTTGATGTCCTCGTCGGACTGCAGCGAGATGGGCTTGACGTAAAAGTCCGCCGCCTTGTGCATCACGTCGACTTCTTCCGCGTCGGTTGCGGTCATGAAGTCGTCTATGTTCATGTCGCGGCCGATTCCGAGGGCCTTTGAGAGGCTTGAAAACACGCCCATTCCAAAAATCACCTTATTGCTGTTTCAAAAAATTTGAACGCTAATTGCTGTTTGCCACGAGGCGAAAGACTTTACAGGAGTGCACTTATAAAGCTTTTCGCCGATTGCGTCCGAAAAACGCGCAACAGCGCAAACCTTTTTACCCAACGCGGGGCAAAACATCTTTCCCAAAAATAAGCGGCAGCATCCGCTCTGGGGCTTTTGCGGGCCGCCTGCCCGGCGCGGGTTTTTGCACAAAATGCCATCATTCAGCGAGCTTTTGAAGAAGAAGACGATTTTCCGCAACAAGGACGCCCTGTTGCCCCACTTCGTGCCCGAACAGCTGCTTTTCCGCGAGGACGAAATCACCCGCATAATGACCGCAGTGATGCCCGCGCTGCAGGGCAAAAAGGCGCGCAACGTATTCATCTACGGCAGCACGGGCACCGGGAAAACCGCGTCCGTGCGCACCGTGATAAAAAAACTCTCCGAAGAAGGCGCATCGCAGGTCAAGCCGGTTTACATGAACTGCCGCGTGTACGACTCGCGCTACAAGGTCATGCAGAAATGCATTTCCGATTTCCGATCCGACTTCGCCAAGACGGGCTTCTCGTTCTCCATACTGTACGAAAAATTGCTCGACTGGGTGGAGGAAGGCGCCGGCAACGGCGGGCAGGCAATGCACCTGATAGT
>DAHXMR010000155.1 GCA_027371655.1 Microcaldota archaeon | reverse complement strand
CATTTTCCACCAAACAAGTCAAGCATTTCCCGCTTTTAAAACAAACAACCCGCCCGCCCAAAGGCGGCATAAAAAATCAAACCAGCTTTTCTTCGGCGTATTTCACGCCATTCTCAAAAATCTTTCTCCCCGCGCCTTCGGCGCTGCATTTACCCCACCTAGTCCACTGCGGGTGGTTGAACCCGTACAAAAAGCACTCCGGGTGCGGCATCATGCCAAGCACCGTGCCTGCGGAATTGCAAATCCCCGCAATGCCGTCAACCGAGCCATTCGGATTAAGGGGATATCCCACGCCGGTTTTCCCTTTCGCATCGCAATACTGGAACACCACCTGCCCCTGTTTCCAAAGCTTTTTCAGCACGTCCCCGTTTTTGGGAACAAACTTGCCCTCGCCGTGGCGGCAGGGCACGTCAAGCGTTCCGATGCCTTTTGTCCACACGCACCTGCTCTTCGCATTCGCCTTCAGCGTCACCCAGCGGTCTTCGAACCTGCCGCAATCGTTGAACGTGAGCGTTGCCTCGTTTTCCGCGTCCAAACCCCCGAAGCCGGGCAGGAAGCGCGATTTGACCAAAATTTGGAACCCGTTGCAAATCCCGATTGCCAGGTTTCCCTCGGAAATGAATTTTTCGATTTTTTCCTGCAACTGGAACGACAATTTGTTTGCCAAAATTTTTCCGCTGCCCAAGTCGTCGCCGTAGGAAAAGCCGCCGGGCACGTACATAATCTGGTAATCATAAAGAGAAGCCGAGCCGTCCACGAGGCGGTTGACGTGCACCCGCTCTGCCTGCGCGCCGGCGATTTCAAGCGCGTGCGCGGACTCCAAGTCCGTGTTCGTCCCCGGACCCCTCAACACGATTGCGCGAACTTTTTTCATGCCGCCACCTTTGCCCTTTGTGCAATTATCGGGATTATCCTTTTCAGCGCACGCGCGTTCTTCAAAAACATGGCTTTTTGCGCCTTGTTTGTTTTCACGGTCTGGAATTGGTGCCATTCCTCCGCCCCGACGCCTTCGAAAATTTCGTAAAGCTGGGAATCCAGCCGCTTCAAAAGCGTTTGATTCTGCTTTGGCACCAACTTGCCGTCAAGGGGCAATTCCACAAAGGCCTCCTTTTGCCCCATGCGCTTTGGCCCCCGGCATTCTACGAGGCAGTTGAAATCCTCGTTCCCGCTCTTGAAACGGAAAAACGTGCTGCCGGCATCGGACTCCGCCGTGGCGCTTGAAAACGGGTGCCGGGGGTTTTCCGCCAAGCCGTAAAGTTGCCCCCGGATCCCCTCGTACAGGCCCCGCGTATGAATGCGCGGATACTGGGAGTGAAGTTCCGGGTTTTGGGAGTGCAAATGAATGACCGGAACCGAGATTCCGCTTGATTCGAGCAACTCGCACAGCCTGTGGTCGCCGGAAAAATAATCGCGGTCCACTATCGTTTCCAAATCGCGCTTGTACCGCTTGAAATCCCGCATGTCGTTCGATTCAAAAGCAGGATATTCCGATTCAAAATCCAATTTGCCGGCAACCGCTTTTTTGAGGAACGCCGCAAGCCCCTCGCGGTAAGTGATTCCCGGCGAATTTCTGGGAAGCTCGCGGGGGGGAACTTCCCATTCCAGGCTGTCGCCCTTAAGCTCGCCGCTTTCAAGCCGCTTGGCTATGTCGCCGAGCACCGATTTGAACCTGCCCGCACGGCCGTACGGGGTTTCGCCAAGGGGAACGCGCACGAACAGCACGCCTTGCTTCTCCAAATCCCCGTGAAGCGCCCGCGCAATCAAATGCGTGCGCTCAAGGGGGTGCCTGCCAAAAAAAACTATCGCCCGCCTCTTGGATGCGGGGAGTTTCTTTATCCCCGAAATCATTTCCGGAACGTTCCTTGGTTTCAAATACACCGCGTTATCCCCTTACCAATCCAACGGCTTTTTCCAAGCCTTTTTCAAATCATCAACGCCCGCCCGAATTGCGGTTTTGCCGTCCAACCCTGCAACAACAAACTCTTTGCCTGCGGAAACTTGCCCGATTTTGCCGAAAACAATTCCATTCCGCGCCAAAAGAAATTCGAATTTGTTGTCGCAGCCTTTTTTCACTTCAACAACAAAGCGCGAGTTGGACTCCGAGAACAAAACCGCGTTGTTGCGGCCGGCGTCCTTTGATGCGGGGACTTTTTTCAAATCGATTTTCATGCCAAGCCCGCCCGCAAACGCCATTTCGGCAAGGGCCACCGCAAGCCCGCCTTCGGAACAGTCGTGGCATGCGGCAACGAATCCCGCGTCCATCGCATTGTGCAGGGAATTGAAAGTTGCAAGCGCTTTTTTCGCATCAACTTTGGGAACCGAGTTTCCAAGGAACCCCTTTGATTTCCAATACTGCGAGCCGCCCATCTCGTTCTTTGTTTCCCCGACCACGTAAACGGAATTGCCCGCGGTTTTCGCGTCCATTGAAACCGCCTTGCACGCGTCGGGCATCACGGCAATCGCGGAAATAAGCAGCGTGGGCGGAATGGCAATCGTTTTGTCCCCCGCCTTGTATTCGTTGTAGAAGCTGTCCTTGCCCGAAATGAACGGGGTTTCAAACGCGACGGCAAAATCATAACACGCCTTGCACGCGCGCACCAGGTCCGCAAGCTGGTTGGGCTTGTCGGGGGAGCCCCAAGCGAAGTTGTCCAAAATCGCAACTTCGCCCAACGGCGCGCCGGTTGCCACCAAATTGCGCAACGCCTCGTCAATTGCGGATGCGGCCATCCAGTACGCGTCGATTTTCCCGAAATGCACGTTGATTCCATTCGAAACAACAACCGCGCGGCGAGAGCCAAGCACCGGGCAGACAATCGAAGCATCGGAGGGGCCGTCGTTTGCAGCGCCCACAAAAGGCTTCAACGCGCTTGAGGCCTGAACCTCGTGGTCGTAGCGCCGCACCACCCATTCCTTCGAGCAAACGTCGTACTCGGACAACACATTCTTCAAATCTTTTGCCAAATCCTTCGGGCATTTTGCGTCGGGTTCTTTTTCGCTCCCCTTTTTCCACACAGCGTGCCTCTTTGGAACCGGAAGCCCGCCGTGCAGGAAATCCATTTCAAGCAAAACAACTGGTTCATCGTTGAACGTGACGTTCAGGATGCCGTCGCCCGTGAACTCTCCCAGCACGGTCGCCTCAACGTCCTCGGATTCGCAAAGCGCGACAAATTCAGGCAAATGCTTTTGGGGAACGGACAAAATCATGCGCTCCTGCGCCTCGGACACCCATATTTCCCACGGAAGCAGCCCCTCGTACTTCAAAGGCGCGCGCTCCAAGAACACCCGCGCCCCGGTCTCGGCCGCCATCTCGCCTATTGCCGAGGAAAAACCGCCCGCACCGCAGTCCGTAATCGCATCATACAATCCCCTGTCGCGGGCCTGCACCAAAACGTCGGTGAACTTTTTCTCCTCAACCGGGTTCCCGATTTGCACCGCGGAAGAAGAAGTTGATTCCTCCAATTCAACGGATGAAAAAGTCGCGCCGTGAATCCCGTCCCTGCCAGTCCTGCCCCCTATTGCCACAATGGCATCCCCCGCACACGCCCGCTTTTCCGACATCCCGTTGGGCATTATGCCGCACGTGCCGCAGTAGACCAGGGGGTTGCCCAAATAACGCCCGTCGAAGTGCACCGAGCCGTTTATCGTTGGAATCCCCATGGGGTTGCCGTACGCGCGCACGCCGTCAACAACGCCCTTGAAAATGCGCTTTGGGTGCAAAACCGTTTTCGGCACCTTCGCGGCGGGAAAATCGGGGGGCGCAAAACAGAAAACATCCGTATTAAGGAAGGGTTTTGCACCCAGCCCTGTTCCCATGGGATCGCGGATTACTCCGCCTATGCCGGTATTTGCTCCGCCAAAAGGTTCTAATGCCGAAGGATGATTGTGCGTTTCAAC
>DAHXMR010000115.1 GCA_027371655.1 Microcaldota archaeon | reverse complement strand
TGCCTGAACTTGCAGAAGATGAAGTCGCCGGGCTCGAAGAATTGCCGGTCGGAGGCGTCGGGGGTGCACGTGAACTCAAGCACCGCTCCCGCGCCAAGCGGGGCGCTTTGGTAGACTGTTGGCATTGCGGGCTCGAAAAACGCCTTGCCCCAGAACAGGGCGTAAAGCAGGGCTATTGCCATAACGATGGCCGCGCCCAGCCAGAAATACCGCCTAAGCACGCGGGGGATTTTTCCTTCAAACCGGTTTTTCAAGACAAAACGCCTTCGTTTGCATTTGCAAGTGTAATTATTTGGGGCATTGCCGGATAAAAACCTAGAACCATCTTTTTCTTTTCGACTGTTTTTCCATTTCGTCGACTATGTCGACTTTGACCTGGTTGGTTTCCTTTTCTATGGCGTCAAGGAGCTTTTGGTAGGATGATTCGGAGATTTCGCGGCGCATGAAGCGGTATTTGAGCATTTTTTGCTCCTGTTCGAGGTGCTTTTTTTTCTGTTGCAGGTGGCGCAGGCGCAGGAATTTGGCGCTTATTTTCTGGTAGGCAAAGTAGGCGACTGCGAGTATGGCAAGGGCGAACAATGCGAATACGAACATGAGTATCAGGTCGATTTTTTCCTTTTCGAGGGCGGTTTCAAGTTTTGCGGACTGGCCGGGGGTCAGTTGCACGAGGTGCACGTATTCGGAGTTGTCGTTGCCTTGCACGTCGCGCACGATGAGGGAGTACGTGCCGTTCACCGGGGGGTGGAACACGCATTGGAAGTTGACCAGGGTGTCCGCGGTGCGAGAGAGTGGGGAGCATTCGCAGTCCGAGGGGCCGGTGCAGTTCATTTTGTCGGCAATCTTGTAGGCGGCGCGTACTTCGACGAATGCGCCGTTGTCGGCGGATTCGACTATGGGAAGCGATTTTCCCTCGTAGATTGGGATTACCACGCCGACCGGGAAGTGCACGAATGCTGTGATGTTGACAAGGGGGGGCGGTCCGAGCACGGCGCGGGCGATTTTTTCAACGATGCCTTTTTGCGGGGCGTTCGTCTGGTTTTCCTCGCCGCTTTGCGCCTGCCTTGCGATTGGGGGAAGTGGGATTGGCGTTGGCGTGGGCGAGGGCAGTTCGAGCCCCATGGGGGTTTTGCAGCAGTATTTCAGGCCGCTTGCAACGTAGTCGCAGGAGGAGATTTCGGAGAGCGTCTGGTCGGAGCCGCATCCCGCGTCGCTTGCGCAGTCGGACTCGTAGTCCTTGTGGCAGTACGCTTTTGATTGCACGAAATAGGGGCCGCCGAACTTGCAGCCGTCGTGCGTGAATCCCGGCGGGCAGGACGGGCATATGGCGCTCCAGTCGGATTCCCACACCTGCCGGCATTTCCAGCGCTTGCCGGTTGCTGCTTCGCGGCAGGAGAATGCGGCGACTTCGGCTTTTTGTTCGACGCAATCGGAGGGGGGCGTGCCGCCGCAGGCGCTGAAGACTTCGCATCCCTCGGGCGGCTGGTTGAAGTATTTTCTCGCGTCTATTGCGGGATTTTCGTCCGTTGGAGTCGGGGAGGGTGAGGGAGTTGCTATTGCCGAAGGCGTCGGGCGGGCTTGGGGCGCGAGGAATTGTATTTCCGCGGTGAACCCGGTTTTGCCCTCGCCGTAGGTGCGCAGCAGCGTCGCGTTGGTTATGGCGCGGCTTTTGTCGAAAATCGCCTTTGGTTTTCCGGTTTCCAAAATTATTTTCGAGGAGATTACCGAGCCGCTTTTGGAAAGGTTGAGCCATGCGAGCCCGGAGGGCGAGCCGTCGACGAGGAAGACGTCGTATTCGCCGAGTTCCGCGTGGTCGCCCAAATGCATTTGGAACGTCCCGAAATCTCCGAACGCCTCCGGGCAGGGTTGGCTTGCGGAAACGCATGCGTTCTTGCAGCACCAATTGCCCTGGCTGCCGCAGGGGTCGCGGTCGTTTTTGCCGCCGCACTGGAAAGCGGGGGGGTTCGTGGAATTGCCGGATGCCTGCCCGGGCAGCGGTAGGGGGCAGTCGGGTGGCGCGTCGTGCACGGGATTGGAGTAAGAGCAGGTTGAATTGGAGGGGTCGGGCACTATGGAAATGCGCTTGTCGGAGGGCGCGATGCAATAGTTGTTGGAATCGGGAAAGGCGTTTGTCACGCAGCACATGGAGCCGTTCATGCCGCCGGCGCACCAGTTCCTGCCGCATCCGCCGGAGGATACGTCCTGCCCGTTGGGCGATGGCCATGCGCCTCCGGCGTGGAAGTAGATTTCGCTTATGCACGTTTGGGGAATCGAGCTTCTGCGCACTCCGCACAGGCACAGGCACGGGTTGTCCGTGGTGCTCCACTGGGACGCGCTGACTTCGGGAAGGCAGAGCCTGCACTTGTTCGTAGAGAGGTCGAAGTCGAATTCGTTGTAATTTTTGCCGTCAATTGTGCACTGCGCGGGCAGTGCCGGCGTGGGCGTTGTGTCGGCATGTGCAACGGAGGCAAGCGCAAGGATTGAAAATATTGCAAGGAGTGCGGAAAGTTTTTTCATCGGCAAACCAAATCGTTTTACGCGGCTTTCGGTTTTAAAGGCTCTATTCGCGTTCGGATTCGGCCGGCCGTTGGCGCTTTTGGGGCGGCTTTGGCAGGTTCTTGAACTTTTCGGCGTTTTCCTTTTCTTGCTGCTCAAGCAGTCGGGCCTTTACTTCGGAGTAGTCCTTTTCCTTCTGGTCCCAGAGCTTGCGGAACGCGATTTCGTCGAGTTCGCGCTTCAAGTAGCGGTACTTGAGCATCTTGAAGTCGTTTTCTATCTGGGCCTTCTTGTTGTAAAGCGCGTTTTTCCTGTTCTGTTCCTCGGCGAGCTTTTCGCGCGCGAAGTACGCGGTTGCCGAGAGTATGGACCCAAGCACTAGGACCAGGAGCGTGGTGAAAACCGGGCTTACCTCGTTTTTTTCAATAAGCTGGAAAAGCGACGCGGGCTTGCCGATGAAAAAACTTTCCGCACTCCTTGCAATATTTTCAATCCTTGCGCTTGCCTCCGTTGCACATGCCGACACAACGCCCACGCCGGCACTGCCCGCGCAGTGCACAATT
>DAHXMR010000080.1 GCA_027371655.1 Microcaldota archaeon | reverse complement strand
TGAAACTTATCCGGAAAAGGAGTTGCGGGGATGCATCGGCGTTCCCTACCCCGTGCTGGAATTGGACCACGCGGTAGTCGACGCCGCCCTTTCGGCAGCTTTCCGCGACCCAAGGTTCCCTCCCATTGAAAGGGACGAGCTTGGAAAAGTGGTGTTCGAAATGAGCGTACTCTCAATCCCAAAAGAAATTGATGGCGCTGCGCGCGATAGGCACAAAAAAGTGAAAGTGGGGCGCGACGGCCTCACGATAGAGCAAGGCGGCGCGGGGGGTTTGCTTTTGCCGCAGGTCGCAACCGAGCACGATTGGAAGGCGGAGGAGTTTTTGAAGCACGTGTGCTTCAAGGCGGGCTTGGCGGAAAGCGCGTGGCTCGACGAAACGTCGAAGGTGTGCGTTTTTCAGGCGCAGATTTTTTCCGAAACCGCGCCGAACGGAAAAGTTGTTGAAAGCAAAAAGCACAAATGAAATTGTTTACGCCTTGCAAAACGGGGGAATGGAAATATGCCGATCGTAAATATTTTGATGCACAAGGGGAGGACGCAAGCGCAGAAGGACGCGCTCATCCGCGAGGTCACGGATGCGGTGGTGCGCACGGTGGGCGTGAAGCCGGAAAGCGTGCAAATAATCATACAGGACGTTGAGAAAAGCGACTGGGGGGTCGCGGGGAAAAATTCGGCTTGAAACGGTGAAAGCGGTTTTATTGCAACGCGGGTTTTTACTGCTATGAAGCGTTTTTTTGAAAAGCTCGCCGCAAACAGGCGGTTTGGCACGTTTTTGGCTTTGGCAGCCGCGCTTTTGCTTGCCGCACTTCTTTTTTCGCGCGGGCAGCAGGCGCAAGAATTGCCAATAACCGCCGAAATCGTTTCCGCAACGCCCGCTGCCACGCCCACCCCCGCAGCGTTTTACCCCAGCCTCGACTTCGAGGCGAAGGTGCTGCTTGTGAAAAAGTACGGCCCGTCGATTTGTTTCGGAAAGGTGGATATGCCCACGGATGCCGAGGTTGCGGGGCGCTTGGCCGCGCAGCCAAAGGGGCTTGTAGACGAGGTTAAGCGGCGCTTCGGGGCGGCAAGCGATTTCCAGGCGTGGGAGCGCCTGGAGCAGTTCGACCAGGTGGTGCTGTTCAGGAATTCCTATTCGTCATTCTCTTACATGATTGAGGACGGCCAGTGCTGTTACATTGTACGCCGGTTTGGCACGCTGAACGCAAGCATGGGCTTCCTGGACGCGCCGTCGGGCGTGCAGACCCAGCAGATTCCCTGCTGAAAGGGAAGGCGCGCAAATAACAATCTATTGAAACCATAACGTTCGGAGGCGATTGTTTTGAGACCCCTTTTGAAAAGCGCGGTAAGCATGTCGGTTCCAGCAGTGTTCATTTTCTCGCTGTCGCTTTATGCCATGCACACAGAACAGGTAAATAACGCCATTTTCCGCGCGTCCCGGGACTTTGTTTTCGCCGCGATTTTCCTCATGCTGTTGCTCTTCGGTTTTGCGGCAACGGTTTTGGTGGCCGGGCGCGCGCTGGAACTGCTTTACAACGCGCTTCCCGGTGGGAAGCTCGCAAAGAGCGTGGCAAGCTTTGCCGTTGTAGGGGCAATTTTTTGCGCCATCAACTATTTCGACGGGTTTTTCGCAAGCGCCTTGGACGTCTATCCTGCAGCCGTGTTCATCTACCCCGGCGTATGGCCGTGGTTCGGCGTGATGTTTAATTTCAACAACAACCAAACGGCGGACGGGAAGAAGGGCTGGTTTTGAACCTGGCAAAATGGCAGACTGCTTAAATGAAACGAGCAGCTGTTAGCTAGGCTTACGACTACTGAGCACGAATATTCGCAGTAGTTATGCCCAACTCATTGAAAATATCTTCATCGAGCATTTCATACATATACGTCAAATAATCGTTAGCCTCTCCGCGGTATTGAACAGAGTCCGCTACCGCCCGCTTAATGGCGTCACGTTGAAGCTGTTCCAGCTTCGATGGAGCCCCCGTACGCGAAAACATTTCGGGCGTTATTTGATAGATTCCAGTGCCAGTCTTATCCGCAATAATACGCAATTTTGGAGTGCCGCCCGGCCCTAAAGTGAACCCAGTCGCAAAATCCGCACGACTTGGCCAACCGTCATGTGTGACCTCATGAAGGTGCGTGTGGGCATCGCCCACTTCGATAAGACCTTGGCGCAAAAGCGCATTATGCTTCGCCCAGTACTCATTATACTCAAGCGTACCCGCATAGTCTTGAATGTTTTTCGTTTCAATGAACGTGTTTTTAGAGTCGGGTGTTCTCAGTGCTTCGGTCACCACCAACACATTGCCATCCTTCTTTGCAAAAAGCGCGAACCCCTGTTCGCGCCCGTTGAAACCTATAGCCGCCCTAATTTGGCTCAGAACATAGTTTGAAACTTTAAAGCGAGCTACGTTGTCACCTAAACCAGACATTAACGGAACATCGAACGCGCCTTCCACTACAAAGGCGCGGGACACCTGAGAACCACCATGCTGATCGGCCTGTGCAAAGTTTTCCTCAGCACGCTTAAGCGTATCCCGCATTGAAACGAAGTCCTCGTACGTAATCCCCCGCAACGAAGCCTCAAGTTCATCAAATGCCGTTAAATACTGATTTGCCCACTGGCTTCCCGAAACCCGTCGCTCAACTTGCGGCCTAAATTCGGTTATCCCATTCCCGGAGTATTTATTTGCAAGTTGGGCTGCTAGTCGGTCGATTCCGGGATCACGCACAACCATCTCTCCCGGTCGAAGAGCAGAAAAATCATTTTTCATTATCGCTTGGACTATTTCCTGCTTCATATCCGCACCAATTTCAAGAACGCCTCGCGATTCACGATTAATCTGGGCCCTAAGATTTTCTTGAACCGCGTTTATGTTTATGGATTGCCCGCCCAATCGCAAGTCCGTTTCGAGTATCAGCTCGTTTTTCACGCGTTTGTTCAGCCGTGAAAATTCCGATTTTGATTCTCCGAGGATGTCCTTGAAGTTGGCGAAATAGTTTTTCATCTTTGACGGCTTGCCTTCGGCGAGTCCCGCGTCGAATTCGGTTGCTAGGTCGGGTGATTTTGTCAGATCGGATTTGAGCTCTTTTGCCTTGTTTTCGGATATCCTACCTTTGGCAATCAATCCTGTGAGAAACAATCCGGAGCAAATGGTGTCTTCTTTTGCCTGGTCGTCGAGGCTGCCCCAGTTTTGCGCGGAATAAACGTAGCCCTTGCCTTGCTGCATCAGGAAGTAGCCGCCGACCGCGGCGTTTCCCGCGGCTGAGGCGGTGCCTGCCGCGGCGGCAGTTGCGGGGCCTATTTCCGCGGCCGCCGGAAGCACTACGAATTCCACCGCAAGCTGCGCGGCCATGAGGCCCAAAAGCCAGTTGTCGTTGGACATTTGGTCTATGAAGTGGGCGCAGGGCAGTTTTGCGGGCTCGGTTTTTTGGGAAATCCACATTGCCCGGAAATCTACTTCGGTGATTTTTACCGGGTCTATCGCGGAATTGTTGGCGAATTCGCGCAAAATATAGCTATACATCCCGATTGCGCGGATGTTTTGGCGGTGCAACGACTGGTCGTTTGCGTAGCGTTGCGCAATTTCATCGTCTTTTTCGAGGTCTTTTACTATGTAGCTTGCGGCTTTTTTCCCATCGATTTCGTAGTGGCGGCCGCCAGCTTGAACGCCGTTTATCATTGCGCCTCTTGGCTCCGACGTTCCGTTGTCGCTTGCCACAAGAGCGCGCATCATCGGGGTTTGAAGCGCGCCGAGGATCCTCATCCCAGTGAGCTCGGCATCCCCAACGCCGCTTGAGCTTTTCTGCGTAATTACCTGCCTGCCCGGAACCTCCCTGCATGCGGGCATATCTATTGGCGGCGCATCCATGACTCCCCCCTGCTGCGTCCCTGTTGTATGGCCCAAAAAATGGGATTCGTATTTTATGTAATCGCCCGTATGGGGCGTCTGGCCGTCTTCAATGAGCCACTTGTCAAGGCCGTCAATGTCAAAATAAGTGTAAAGGGATTTGGGCGTGTCGTAACCCGATTCGTTCATGCATGGCAGCACGTTGTCTTGCAGGCCTGTTTTTGCAGCTTTGCCGAAATCCGATTCGTCGTATGGCCCTTCCAGCTCGCGGGCTTGGTCGTAGAAGATATCGAACCTATGTTGGTCGGAAATCTTGCCACCGCCTTTGTTGCGTTCCTCTTCTTCCGCGATTAAGACTTTGATTAGAGGAACGCTGTTGCCGTATTCTATTACCGCAAGCGACACGTGGGATTCTTTTACGCCTTGGCTTTCCGCGAAGTCCGCGTAGCATGGCCTTTGCGCGGTTGTTTGGATGCTCGGGTCATAAAAACTGCCAACAGTGTCGTTGGAGGAGAGCATGCAGGCGATTGTAGCTTTGACCGCAAGGAGCTGGTTTTGCAGCGCTTCCTTTTCGGCATCGCCTCCGAATCCAAACGCGTCTTTTATCGGGTTCACGACGTATTTGGAAATCCGTCCGGGTTCTCCGCGGTCTTCCATGAGCTTGCCAAGCGAATCCGCCTCGAGGGCAAGCAGGTCTATTTGATATTGCCTGAAAAGCTCGTCGACTATTTGTTGCTTGGACGGTATAAGGGACAGTTGTTCCTGTTTTTCGGCGTCGGTTAGGCTGTTGTCGCTGCACACGCGCAGGAGCACGGACTCGCGGAATGCGTCGGCGTAGCGTGCGCGCATGTCGTCAACGGAAAGCTGCACGCCGTTTTCCGCAAATGTTCCCTTTTCCATCAATTTTTGGGAGTAGAATTCGAGCTTGTAGACCGCGCCGGAAATTTTTTGCTGGGCGTCGGAACCGGAAACGCTGCAGGAAAGTCCGGCGTCCGCGCTGGCAATGTGCGCGAAGAGCGCGAAAAACAGCAAGAATGCAAAAAGTTTTTTCATTTTCATCTTTGTCCGATTGTGTAGTAGGAGTACTCGTCCGATTTGAACAGGCGGTTGTCCGAGTCCGTCGCGTAGTAGATGAAAGGCTGTTTGGTGAGGTCGTAAAGGGCGGTAAAGCGGCCGAGGTCCGATGCATCGCCCCACTGGCCGGGCTGCACGCCGCCCCTGCTCGCGGTTATTGCCCAGTTGCCCGTCCAGAACCCGTTGTTGTCAAGCTGGGTTTTTTCTCCGGCTTCGCGCAAGCCAGCGGAAAGTTTTGCGAGGTTAAGCCTTGCCGGCCACAATCCAAGGGATTGCAGTTCCTTGGGCAGGGGGCATACGGAGCCGTCCTTCGAGTTTGCCGAAAGGAATATTTGGGTTGCCGAGTAGTCGTTTTTGCCGAAGAGTTTCTTGAATGAAAACGCATCAAGTTGCAGAGAGTCCTGGAACTGTGAAACGAAAAGGCTCGCAAAAGCAGCTGTTTCCTCGCAGTTGCAGTATTGGTTTGAGCAGTCGCCTTCGTATGACGCGAGCCGGGGTTCGAGGTAGTCTTCCGAAACGAATTTTTCGGCTTCCTCTTTGGGCAGGAAGTCCACGTGCGAAACGTTTATTGCAAAACCGTTTTCCACGCCTTCCCCGCGCTGTGTTACTTGGCAGCCCTGGTCGTTGATTGTCGCGGTGAATGCCCCCACTTCGCGTGCTTTAAGGTTCATTTGCCTGCCGCAAACGACGAAATCGTAGCCCTCCAAATCATAGGGCAGGTTGTTGGACACGAGCACGGCTTTTTCCACGGCTTTACCTGCGTATTCCTTGAAGTTGAGGGTTGGCGGCCAAATTTTGACGTAGTCGTTGAAGTTGTTTTTGTACAGTATTGACAGCGTGAAATTGAATTTCCTGAGGCTTCCGTCGGGGTTGCGGGGCTTGGTCAGGTCGCCGTATTCGACCAAGCCCGATGCGAATCCTCTGGCAAACGGCAGCCTGCCGCCCCGAATAAGCTGGCGGTAATCGACGAAAACCGCCACGGTTCCATTCGTATAATTAACTGCAAGACCGGGCGCGAATTCATCGAGACCGGCAAGTGAGTAGTCAAAGTGCATTTCAGGGTTCAAAAATTCGTTTGGAACCGGTTCTTCGCAATAGAACCCAGGCATGAACTCGGAAACGGTTATCGGCGCGTCCGAGCAGCGCTGCGGTTTTGGAGGCGCGATTGTTTCCCCAGTCGCATCCTGTCCAAGAGCTTGCTCTTGCTGCGCACCTTGGTTTGGCGTCGTGCTGAAAAGCTGTTCTGCTTCCGTGATCGCATCTCCCAAGTCGCCTTCCTTGTTGAGTATTTCCGAAAGCTTTTTGGAAGTTTCCTCAGCGTCGCTTCCACTTTGCGCCTGAAGCCACGGGTTGTTGAGCAGGGATTTTAGCCGTTCATTATCTTCGGGAGAAATCGGAAAAGCGGAACTTTTAAGGACGAAGTGGATGGACCCGACATCAACGGGGAACCCGGGATCGTCGTCCGATGAAAACGTGACTGTTCTCCAAACGCCATCCGCCAAGTCTTTTATATCGACGAACAGGGACGGGTCTGCCTGCAACACGTAAATCTCTCCCGGCTCCGCCCCGGCAA
Organism: Microcaldota archaeon; assembly: GCA_027371655.1. The sequence continues at coordinate 5,215 of DAHXMR010000080.1, read as the reverse complement.
CTTCGATGTCGGAAGCGGTTTTGGCAATGCTCTTGGGAAACATCACGAGCGTGCGAAAAGACGCGGGCGAGCTTCCCGTGTTGTTGAAAACAAGCGTTTCAATGCGCTTGCCCCCGGAAAAACCAACGCTCCGCGAAAGCGTTATTGTCGCGTTGTCAACAACAATTGTCTCCGGGGAAAAAGACCGGTTCTTGAAACTCGCCGATAAAACGGCTTGCTGTGCAGCGGGCACTGCGGTCGGCTTGTAATCAACGCGAACCTCAGGCGTGGGTGAAAAGGGGGTAATATCCCTTGAAGTTGCCGTAGACGCGGCTTGGTGGTCCTGCCACATGCCAAAAAGAAAAAACCCGGCACCAATTATCAGCGCCAAAAGCACTATTTGAAAAAACGGCTCCAGATTCTCCGGCTCGCGCTGTCCTCCATTTTGCGAATAGTAGCTGCCTCGTTCTCCCAAGCCGGGCATGAAGTATCTTACGAAAAAACAAGGATTTAAATGCGGTTTTCGCCACGCGCGCACGCTGTTTTTTATTTTGTTGCGGCGCTTATTCTTGCGGTAATCCAAAATGCGTTTTTTCAAGCACGGGGATTCTTTGGCAATCGTTTTGCCCGAGCCTTTGCGCAAGTCAAGCAACGTGCGCGACGGGGACGAGTACGAGTTTTTCGAAATCGAGCCCGGGGCTTTCGTGCTTGTTTCAAGGAAACTTGTGGGAACGCGCGAGGTGCGCGAGGCGTTGTCCGCGATTGCGAGCCGCAACCTTCCGAGATTGCCGCAGGGGCAGCTTGCTTCCCAAGCCGCGCAAAGCGCGGCGCCCGCTGCGGGGGGCGCTGCGGCGAAGCCTGCGGTAAAGCGGGAGTTCGCGTTCGGCAGCCCCGAGTGGAAGATTGAAAAGGAGGGTTTTGCGGTGTTCGAGAACGAGATGGAGGCCAAGCGCGTTTCCGGCGTGTTCGAAGCCGAGATAAAGGGGGGCAAATTGGCGGGCGTGCGGGGCTTCGACAAGAAGTTTTACGTTGTTTCCTCGGCGCTTCGGGATTCGATTTCGGCCAAGGTTTCCAAGGCGCTTTCGCAGAAGGCGGCAACGCTTGCCGAGCTTGCGGTGGAAACGCGGGCGCCCTCGGAGGCGGTGAACGCCGTGGTGCAGCTCATGAAGGAGGACGGCGACCTGATCGAGAAGAAGCGCGGGGTTTTTTCGCTTATAAAATGAATTTTTGCCAAAAACCTTTTGTTCGCTCTGCAGTTTTGCCTGTTGTTTTTTGCTTGTTTTTGCGGTTTTTGAAATGAAGGGCATTTTTGTTTTGCGCGATGCGCTGCAGGACGCCTCGGCGTTGGATGCTTTCGGCTCGCCGGAGGGCGTGATAATCCTGGTGGTCGCCGACAGGGGCGCGATTGCGGGCGGCGTGGAAAGCGGGCTTGAAGGATTGCGCAACCGCGCGCAGGCTTTGAAGGCGGCGCTTTCGGCGCGGGGCGTGCCCTGCGAAATCGCGTTCGAGTGGGGCAATGCCCGCGAGGTCGCGTCCGCCTGCTCGCAGCGGGAGAACGCGGAGATTGTCAACAGTTTTTGATAAGGAATAAAAACGGGCGGCGCATAGGTTTTTGCAGGTGGTAGTTTTATGCCTGGAAAAGCGAAGGCTGCGAAGAAGGCGGCCAAGAAGAAGTCGTGCTGTTGCTGCGGTTAAACGCGGCTGCAAAATGTTTTGATGGGGGCGTTTCTTTTTTTATATCAAACCAAGAAAGTTATCCGAAGTTTCCTTGGTTTGATAAATTGCAAACCGCGAGATTGTCGGAAAACTTTAGCGGTTTGCAATAGTTCGATTAGCGGATAGCTTTTTGGGAGGTTGGTTTGAAATGGCTTCTTTCGACAAGAAGAAGATGGCGGCTTTGTTGAACAAGGCGCTTGCCATGGAGCACCAGGCCGACTTGCAGTACCTCACACACGCCTCGGTAATCCAGGGGATCAACGCGGAGCCCATAATCGCGCGGCTTAACGAGATTGCGAAGGACGAGGAGAAGCACGCGGGAATGCTGCGCGAGCGCATCGCCGACGGACTGGGGGAAAATCCCACGATGGAGGTCGCGAAAACTTACATGGAATCGGACATCGAAAAGGTGCTGCGCCTGAATTTGAAGTTCGAGCTTGAGGCAATCGACACTTACCGCGCGATTCACGCGCAAATCCCCGGGGAAGAGTTCCTTCTCGAGCACGAGGTGCGCCACATTTTGCAGGACGAGATGAGGCACGCCGAGGAGCTCAAGCTCCTGCTTGGGGAACTTTGAAGGGGGGAAGAAAAAAATGGATGCCGGAGCCCATGTTGCGAAGCCGCTTCCGTTCGCGAAGTTGAACGGGATTTCGGAAAAGCAGATTTCCGAGCACTACAACGTCCTGTACCAGGGTTATGTGAAAAAGCTCAACGAAATAGAGTTGAAGCTCGAGTCGGTTGACCGCACGCTGGCGAACGCGACTTACAGCGATTTGCGGGAGCTCAAGCTCGAGGGGGCTTTTGCCGCGAACGCGATAAAACTGCACGAGGAATACTTTTCATCCCTTGGCGGCGACGGCGTTCCGGTGGGCGGCCTCGCGGCCGCAATAGCGGAGGACTTCGGCTCGGTGGACAAGTGGGCCGAGGACTTCAAGGCTTCGGGCTTGTGTTCGCGCGGCTGGGTTGTGCTGGCCTACAACTGGGACGACCGGAGGCTGCGCAATTATTCCTGCGATTACCACACGCACGGCGCGTGGGGGTGCACTCCGTTGATCGTGCTGGACGTGTACGAGCACGCGTATTTTTTGGATTTTGCCACTGGCCGCAAAAAGTACGCGGATGCGTTCATGGCGAATTTGGATTGGAAGGCGGCAAGCGCTAAGTTCGAAAAGCTTGAAACGGAAAAGCACAAATGAACGATTGTGCGCGCAGCGCACAAATCTTCGAACCGCGTTCGAAGTATTGAACCGAACGGAATGCCGCACCCAAGTATGGCCACGCGGGATTCCGTTGGGTTCTTCGAAAATCTTGAAACCGGAAAACACCGCGGCTGATTGGTAGAAAATTATGGAAAATTCGGGGAACCACGAGTCGCAGGACCGCGACTTGCAAATGCTTTTGCTTGCCTTGGGCCTGACCGTGCTTGTTTTCTTCGCCGAGGCCATAGGCGGCGCGTGGAGCAACAGCCTGGCGCTTTTGGGGGATGCGGGCCACGTTTTTTCAGACTGCATTTCTTTGGGCGTGGCGGCGCTTGCGCTTTGGCTTTCCGGCAAGCCCGCGCCTTCGCGCAGGACTTTCGGCTACCACCGCGCGGAGGTGTTCGCCGCGTTTTTCAACGGCGTGCTTTTGCTTGCCATTTCCATGTTCCTGATTGCGGGCGCGTTCCAGCGCCTGCAAACCCCGCCGGAGGTGCAGGCGGGCGAGGTTTTCGTGATTTCGATGGTCGGCCTTGCCGCGAACGTTTGGGTGGCGTACAAGCTGCACGGCCACAAGAACGTCAACGTTCAGGCGGCGTTCTGGCACGCGGCAAGCGACACGCTCTCGTCGGTCGGCGTCGTGGTTTCCTCGGTGATCATTTGGGCGACCGGCCTGTTCTGGGTGGACGCGGCGGTGAGCATAATGATTGCCACGGTCATTTTCGCAAGCGCGGTATTTGTGCTGCGCTCCGCGGTTTCAATCCTGTTTGAAACCGTGCCGTGGGGGATGAAAATAGAGGACGTTGAAAACTCCATACTGTCCGTGAAGGGCGTCGGGGGTTTGCACGACCTGCACGTGTGGAGCGTGTGCTCGGAGCTCGTCTTCGTTGCGGCGCACGTAAACGTTGAGGACTCCAAGGTGAGCCGGACCGCGTGCATCTCCGAGGACATCACATGCCTCCTTCGGGAAAAATTCGGCATTTCCCACGTCACCCTGCAATTCGAGACGCCGGGCTACAAGTGCGGCAAGGCCGTAGTGTGCAGGATGAGGCACTAATTCTTTTTTCGCGCCCGCAACGCCCGGTCCGCAATTCGTTTAAAAGCGCGAACACGCACAATCACTTTCGGTGCTAAACCCTTGGAACGCCGCAAAACGCCCGCGAAAGGCATCGGTATTGAAGAACGGTTCGACCGCATAAAACATGCTTTCGACGCGAGCATGGTGCCGTGGAACCACGGGCGGACGAGGATTTTCCTCAAGCCCGAAGGCGAGAACTACAAGCTCGTGCTCAAGCACAACTTGAAATTTTCGCTGCACGAAGAGGAAAAACGGGACCGGCCGCTCTTGACGCGCATGATGCTGCTCAAGGCAAGGCTCAATGAAATCCCGGGCCTGGAAGTGCGCGTGGAGAAAACGCCCTTCGGGGGCGGCAATTTCGTGCACGAGATCGAAGTCAGCCACGAGGGCAAGCCGTTCGAATTGAAAAAGCTCGACACAATCCCCCACTTGGCGTCTTTGAAAGGCGTCTACGACCTTCGGGAAGCCATAAGGCGGGAAACCAGGGTGCTGCGGCAACCGAAAACCGGAAGGGCCGGACGCGGCGAAATTCTCTTGGGCGAAATCCCCCACCAGTGATTTTTCATGAAACCCGCTTCGCACATGGAACCGGCCGAACGTTTCAAAAAAATCGTCGGCGTAATGGGCGGCAGCCGCGCCCTTTCCGCGGCGGATTCCAAGCGCGTAATAACCAACTCCGTTTACGCGAGGATTCCCGAAAACGAGGGCGTCGCGCCGCACATCGTGTTCAAGCACCTGCTTCACGAATACGTGGATTCCAAGGCGAGGGCAAACCGCGAAGAGGAACGCAGGCTCATCGGCCGCCTGGAAGCCATTCCGGGGGTAAGCGCCGGGAAAGGGGGCGAATTCACCGACGAGGAACTCCAGCTTACCACGCGGTCCGTTGTCGCAACGCACGAGGCGACGCTTGCGGACTTGGAAAAAATGGGCAAATCCAACGAGTTTACCCCCACTGAACGGCAAAAACTCAGGTTCATACTCCGCGGCGCGAAAAACGCGCAAGGCGAGCCAGGAAGGAAAGTGCACATAGGCTTTCTATAAGTCGCTTATCCCCAAAACATCACATTTGTGGGCTGTTCCGATTACACCACCAATTATACCCAAGATAAACTACTAGCCCGACGGAAGCTAGAATCACTACACTTAGCACAACCTGAACCGTACTTTGGATGCCAGGTTGAATAAACGCGTCAAACAGCCCTTGTGGCGTGTAGTCCATCAGCACCACGTATTATCCGAATATTTT
>DAHXMR010000078.1 GCA_027371655.1 Microcaldota archaeon | reverse complement strand
TCTCATCGGACTACGCGCCTTCCTACTACGAGCTTGCGATTTCGGGAAAGGACGAGGTCGACATGCACCAGGGCGAGGCCAACACCGTCGAACTGTCGCTTGTGAACAACGGCGCCGCCGGGACCTTCGATTTGAGGCTTGTCGGCGACACCGGCAAGCTTGAGGCCTACTTGAACGACGATTACGTTTCGCTCGGACGGGGGGAGCAGAAAACAGTCATGCTTGACGTGCAGCCCTCGACCGTAACCGGAAAGTATTGCGTGGGAGTGCAGGCAGTGCGCGACGGCGGAATAGTCGTGCAGGAAAAATACGTTTGCTTCAACGTCTACGACCGCCTGTCCGCGGAACTGCGTTTTTCCCAAAACGTGTTTTCGGCAACCCGCTGCGACAACGTGGAATTCAACGCAAGGCTCCAGAACACGGGCACTTCGCAGGACACCTACCGCATAGGCACAAGCAGGCATGCCGGCGCTGATGACGAGGTTGTCACGCTTGCATCCGGGGAGTCGGCAAACGTGCTTGTCACGGTTGACGCGAACTCGCTTGCACTCGGAAAAAACCGCATTGACGTTTACGCCGAGGGCACCAACACCGACGGCCTCAGCGGGCTCACCACGAAGGGCAAGGGGAGCGTGGCTGTTTTTGTTTCAGAATGCCCCTCGGGCAGCGGCGGCAAAGGCGGCAATGGAAACACCGTGGCGCCGCAGGCGATAAGCAACACGAGCATCCAGCAAACCTCGAACGGCACGCTTGTGAAGATAGTCGCAACCGTGTTCAACGACGGCAATGCAACGCTTGACGCGGTGACCGCGGAGATAACCGGCCTGCCCCCCGAGTGGAAGGTGACGCAGGAGGAGCCCAACGGCATCACGGTCGAGCAAAACCAGACGCGCAACCTCACGCTTTGGGTGCAGGCAAACACGCCTGTTGAGGCCGAGGGCGCGCTGCAGGTGAAAAGCAACGGGTACCTCGTTTACAGCAAGCCCGTGAAAATCAACGGCGCGACCGGCGACGCGGGCATAATCGGGTACTTCGTGCTCGCATTGAGCAACAACTCGATGTTCATCTCCGCGCTCATACTCGGCGCGCTGGTGGTAATAGTGATGTCCGCCCGCAAGCGCCAGGCGAAAGAGTACGACGCGGCAAGGCTTGACAAGCTGAAAAAAAGCATAAGCGAAAACTAACGGCTTTTTCTTCCGCCGATTATTTTCCGTTCTCTTCCACGCCCCTCTTTTCCGGCGCCCCCCAAATAATCCAGCTTTGTATTCTTAGTCTCGGTTTTAAGCGACCTTAGGAACAAAACCGACTTAAACTACAAGGCTAAATAATCCGCAACGGTTTTAAGGCGAAACGTTAGGTATTGATTGAGGAGGATTCCGCGCATGCCTTGGGAAACACAAAGACACAAAATAGACCACTTGTATTTTGGCAGCGGAGGCAAAATACTTGCGGGCACCCCCGGCATCGCGATCGGCAGATTGCATTTGATGGAAAAGTTCCTGAACAGCCGGGGCTTCTACGCACGGAACAAACAAACGGGCAATTCTTTCAGGAAACAACCCTACGCCAAAGGCGAAAAAATGGCCGTCTCGGAAGACCTTCTGGCTAACGCCATAGTCAAAGGCGTCAACAATCAGTTTCAACAGGAACTCGACGGCCTGATGCAAAATCCAACAGTGGTCCCAAAAAGAAATTTTGATTTATCCTACGCTTTTGGGCATGAAAACGGCCATGAGGTCAGGCTCGGCATAGGCGGGCAGAGTGGAATAACCAAGCACGAGGGGAAACAGCCAATTAGGCTGGAGCAGAAGAAACCGTCTGGATTCTACATAGCGGTACAAGGACGGCTCGATCTGGAAAAGCTTCCGGAAAAAGAAGCAAACGAAATGGTCAAAGAGCTCGAAAAACTAAGCTCTGCCTCGCGCCAAAAAATTGCCGAAAAAGCCGACAAAAAAATGCTGCCGGCATTATTCGCGGAATAAATGCGCCGAATCAGCACACGCGTTTTCCGCTTTTTCCCCTGATTTTTGCCGACACCGAATCAGTCTGCAAGTTTTATCCGTATCTCCGTCGGCGACAGGAGCGTGGCAACCGCGTGCGCGCCCTTGCGCAGCACTACGGAAAAATCCTTGGTGAAACGCACGTATGGCGCCTTGTTCAACTCGCCGACTTTGAGCCCCACGCCGCACTTCAATTTGTTCAACGAAAGCGCGGCCTGGGCGTCGAGGGGATGCGCTATTTCCTCCCCGCAACTGCCGCACTTCCACGCCCGCACCCTCTGCCCCGCCAAAAACGCGGCGGACTTGCGCATCTTAGCCCCGCAAGACGGGCAAAAAGGCACGCCCGATTCCCAAAAACCTTTTTTTCAAAACCATTTCAAGCGCAAAGTATATACTAGCGTATAAAAAAAAGCGTTTGAGCCGCAGGTGCGGCTTAATACTCGATTGCTTCTTCGACAAGGTGCGCGGCCTTCTCGGCTTTTTGGCGCGCGATTCCAGTATCCTTGTCTATGGCAAGCGCGATTCCAAGGCGGCGTTCCACGAAGGTGGACGGCTTGCCGAACAGCATCACGCGCGCGTTCTCGATTGCGAACGCCTTGTCCAAGTTGCCGAACGTTGGGGCCCACGTGCCTTCCTTGTGCGAGAGTATTACGTGCGCGGCGCCGGGGGAAAGCAGGTTGATTTTGGGAATCGGCAGGCCAAGCACGGCGCGCGCGTGCAGCGCGAACTCGCTCAAATCCTGCGTTACCGTCGTCACAAGCCCGGTGTCGTGGGGCCGCGGCGAGATTTCGTTGAAGTAAACCTCGTCGCCTGCGACGAACAATTCGCATCCGAAAATGCCTATTCCGCCCAGTTCCGCTGACACCCTGCCCGCAATGTCGTAAATCTTCTTCTCGACCGCCTCCGGAACCCCGGCGGGCTGCCACGACTCGTGGTAGTGCGTGCCCGGCCTCTTGTGGCCGATTGGCTTGCAAAAAGAAGTCGTGATTTTTCCCGAATCGTCGAAGTGCCGCACGGGAAGCTCGGTGATTTCGAAGTCGAATTTTATGAACTCCTCGACTATGACGCGGGAATTGCGCGTGCGCGCGTTTGACAGCGCGAACTCGTAGCACGCCTTGACGTCGCCGCGGGTTTTCACCACGCTCGACCCTAGGCCGCTTGAGCTCATGAGCGCCTTCATCACGCACGGAAAACCGATTTTCTCGCAGGCCCTCTGGGCCTGTTCAAGGTCATCGGCGAATTCATAGCGCGAGGTTTTGACTTTGGCTTTTTCCGCGGCAAGCTTGCGCAAGAGCTCGCGGTTCATCGTGGTTTTGGTCGCATTGGCGTTGGGAATGACGTTCACTCCCTGTTTTTCCAATTCCACAAGCATGTCGGTGTTGATTGCCTCGATTTCGGGCACCACCACGTCGGGCTTTTCGCGCGCGATTATTGCCTTCAGCGCGTTGCCGTCGGTCATGTTGACAACGTGCTTTCTGTGGGCGACCTGCATGGCGGGGGAGTTGTCGTAGCGGTCGACGACTATGACTTCGGCGCCAAGGCGCATGGCCTCAAGCGTCACTTCGCGGCCGATTTCCCCGCCGCCAAGCAAGAGCACTTTGGCGGACTTTTCCCAAAGCGGGGTTCCCATTTTCACGCGTTTTTGCAAAGCCATTTCAGGAAAACCTCTTTCGTTTTTTCTTAAGCTGCGAACGAATGCGTTTCAAAGCGCCGCCGCGTGTTCGAGCGCGGATTTGAGCACGGTGGATTTTTTGGCGGCCTGTTTTATTTCGTCTGGGGAGTAGCAGAAAACGTCGGCTGCGATTGCCGCCTTGCTTGAAAGCCAGACGTCGCGTGCCCGGTCCACGAACGGGGTTTTCTTGAAGCTCTTGCTCACCACTATGAGGTCGTAATCCGAGTCGGGCCGCGCGGTTCCTTTCGCGCGGCTGCCGAAGAGCAGCACTTCCGCGCCTGCGAACGAGTGTTTTATGTCCGAAACGAAGCGGTTCAGCTCTTTGTCCATTTTTCAACAGCCCCCAGGACTTTTTTTGCAGCGCCGATTCGCGCAAGGAACGTTTCACGGCCGTAAATGTCCCGCGGCGGCTTGCCATACACGTCGGGATACCTTGAAAGCGAGTAGTCGCCTTCAAGCAAGGCGAGTTCTTTAAGCAACTGCTCTAAAACTCCGGCTTCGGTTGCAAGCAATCTCAGCGAATGGCTTTTTGGAACGGTTCCTTTGGATTTCAAGAGCAGGGATTTGAGCGCTTTTTCGGCAGCCTGTTGGCAGTGGAAGCACGCCTGCGCGTAAAGCTTTGCCTGGCCGAGGTTATCGGCAGCCGACAAATCGTCTTTCGCTTCTTGCAGCCAGTCTGAAAAGCTCACCATAACTACACCCTTCCTTAAAACAAAAAACTATGCCCAAACAACTTATTCCCCGCGCATTCTGTTGACGTGGTCCACTCTTTTTTGTATCAGTTCCGCGGTGCCGATGTCGCGGCGGTGCGCAAGGTCCCCTTTGACGAAGCCCACGGCTTTTTCGGCCTTCTGCTCGGCTTCCGCGATTGTCGGCGCCATCCCAAGCACCGCCACCGCGCGGGACGAGGTCGTGAACACTTTTCCGTCGCGCTCGTCGACCGCGGCGTAATAGGCGTGGCAGCCGGATTTTTTGATTGCCGCCTCGTCGACGGTTATTTCCGAATCCGCCTTCGGCGAGTCGGGGTAGCCGGATGGGACCAAATACTTGCACACCGTGGCCTCTTGCGCGAATTCTGCCTCGTGCAGGGTGCCGTCGGCTATTTGCTTCAGTATTTGCACGAAGTCGGATTTCAAAAGCGCCAAAACGTTCATGGCCTCCGGGTCGCCAAGGCGCGAGTTGAACTCGACGACCTTGATTCCTTCGCGGGTGATCATGAACTGGCCGTAGAGGAAGCCCTTGAAGGAGATGCCCTCGTCCTTGAGGGCTTTGACCGTGTGCTTCATTATGTCGAGGGCCTCGTCGTAGTCGCTTTTTTTCATGAACGGGAGGATGTTGCCCGCGTCGGTGTACGCGCCCATGCCGCCGGTGTTGGGGCCGGTGTCGCCTTCGAACGCGAGCTTGTGGTCCTGCACGCACGGCATTCCAACGACGTGCTCGCCGTCGACGAACGCCTGCAGGGTGAATTCTTCGCCTTCGAGGAATTCCTCTATCACGACGCTTCCAAGCCTGCCTATGTTGGATACGAGGACTTCGCGGGCGTAGTCTTTGGCCTCCTTGGTGTCCTTCAACTGGACGCCCACGACTTTGACGCCTTTTCCGCCGGTGAGGCCGGAGGGCTTGACCGCGACCCTGCCCAGGGAGTCTATCAACTGCGAGGCGCCCTTGAATTCGGTGAATATGCCGAATTCGGGGCATCCCTTGATTGCGTGCTTTTTCATCAACGAGCGTGCGAACGCCTTGTCCCATTCGATTCGCGCCGCGGCTTTCACGGGGCCGGAGCAGGGTATTCCCGCGCCCCAAAGGTCGTCGCTTACTCCGGCCGCGAGGACCGCGTCGGGGCCTATGACCGCGATTTCGATTCCGCGCTCCTTCGCCCACGCGGCGATGCCCTTGCCCTCGTAGATGTCGCCGACCGCGCTTTCGCCGCCGTGCTTTTTGCACAATGCGGCGATGCCGGGGTTGTTGTTTCCCATGAACGCGAAGAACTGCGCGTTTTTGCTTTTGCACACCGCTTCCGCGATGGCGTGCTCCCTCGCGCCGCTTCCCACTAGCAACACTTTGGTCATGTCCGGTTTTTGCCTCCGTTGGATTTGTGCTGGTAAACGCGAAATTACTGACTGCTGAATGCAAACTTACCGCTACTTGCTTCCCGTTGAGATGTGGTGCTTTTCCTTGGGGTTGGTCTTCGTGGGGTATTCGTCGGTGAGGCAGGCCATGCACAGGTCTTCTTTTGGCAGCCCTATTGCCTCCACCAGGCCGTTGATGGTCATGTATGTCAACGAGTCAACGCCGAGGATTTTTTCTATTTCGGGAATGGAATGGTTTGCGGCAAGCAGTTCCTTGTATGTGGGAAAGTCGACGCCCATGTAGCACGGCGCGATTACCGGCGGGCATGACACGAGGAGATGGACTTCGGACGCGCCCGCCTCGCGCAGCATTTTGACGACCTTGGTCATGGTGTTGCCGCGCACGATGCTGTCGTCCACGAGCCCCACGCGCTTTCCGGCTATGACCGAGCGCACGGGGTTGAGCTTCAATTTCAGGGCGGCCTTGCGCATGCGGTCCGAGGGCTGGATGAACGTGCGCCACACGTAGCGGTTTTTGACAAGGCCCTCCGAGAACGGCACGCCGGTTGCCTTGGAGAATCCGAGGGCGCACGAGCGGCCGGAGTCGGGGATTGGCACGACTACGTCGAGCTTGGCCTTGCATTGTTTGGCAAGCTGCGCGCCCAGCCGTTCGCGCACGTCGCCGACCACCTGGCCTTCCCACACCGAGTCGGGGCGGGAGAAGTAGACGAATTCGAACATGCAGTGCGCGTGGCTTGGCTCGTAGAAGAGCCTGCGGGATTCGAGGCTTCCGTTGACGACTATCATTTCGCCGGGCTCGATTTCGCGCACGAACTTCGCGTCCAAAACGTCGAGGCCGCAGGTCTCGGAGGAGACTATCGTGGCGCCGTCCTTTTCGCCCAGGCACAGGGGCTTGAACCCCTTTGGGTCGCGCACCGCGCACATCTGGCCCTTGTCGGTGAGTATGAGTATCGAATATGCGCCGTCGAGTTTTTCCATCACCGCCTTCATGGCGTCGAAAAGGTCGGGGTTGGCGTTGCCGTGCAGTTCGCGCGCGAGAAGGTGCGCGATGAGCTCGGTGTCCGTGGTCGAAATGAAAATGTGGCCCTTGGACTCGAGCTTGTCCTTGAGCTCCTCGTAGTTGAGGATGTTGCCGTTGAGTGCGACCGCGAGGGTAAGCGTCGGCGCCCGGAAAATGAAGGGCTGCACGTTCTCTATCGAGGAGGAGCCGGTGGTGGAATAGCGCACGTGGCCTATGCCGATTTTGCCGAAAAGGTATTGCAGTTTTTTCTCGTTGAACACCTGGGAAGTCAGGCCCATCGCGGCGGTCTGGCGTATTCCATGGCCGTCGAAGGTGGCGATTCCGCTTGACTCCTGGCCGCGGTGCTGCAGTGCCATCAAGCCCGAATAGATGTCGAGGGCGACCTGCGAGTCGGGCGCGGATATTCCGAACACGCCGCACTCCTCTTTCTTGCCAAAATCGCAAAATTCGGGGGCGTTTTGTTTTTGTTTCATGTTCAGTATCACGATTCGGGTTCTCGAATTACTTGTTCAGCGCCTTGTCGGCGTCCATCACGCGCTGCATCGCCTTGTCGCGGTGCGCCTTCAGCTTTTTCGCCAACGCCTTGTCGGATAGCGCGAGTATCCTTATGGCCTCAAGCCCCGCGTTCTTGGGGTCGAGCACGACCGAGTGCGGGACGCCGGAGGGCATGCGCAGGGAGGACATCAAATCTTCGGGGGCAAACACGGGGCAGGTGATTACGGGGAAAATGCTTTGCGCAGCCAGCACGCCGCTGAGGGCGTTTGAAAGCCCGACTGCGGCGACAAGAACGATTTTTTCGCCCTTGTCCGCCTCCTTTTCAAGCTCTTTCAATATTTCGAGGAGGGCTGCGGGGGTTTTGTGCGCGCTTGACACGCGGTAAACGCATTTCACGCCGAATTCTTCCACAGAGGCGCCTATTTTTTTGGCGTGCGCCTCGTCTGCGGGCGAGCCCGTCAAAATTACCACTTTTTGATCGGTCATTTTTTCTTTCCCCCTTCGTCCCCTTTTTAGAATTGGCCTCAAGAAGCTTGGAAAAAACCCGGAACGCCGAAAGGCACGCGGGCCGATCCCGCATAAGGCATAGTTTGCAGCAGAACCTCTTTAACCTCTCCCTTGACCGCCATTTCGAACCACAACTTCGCACGACAACAAAACTACTCCTGCATTGAAACGAACTTAACGCCGGTGATGCGCTCGAACGCCTCGCGGTATTTTTCGCTTGTTTTTTCAACAACGCCCCCCGGCAACGCCGGTGCGGGGGGTTTTTTGTCCCAGCCGCTTTGCTCCAGCCAGTCGCGCAAGTACTGCTTGTCGAAGCTGGGGGGAGAGATGCCCTCCTTGTATTCGGTTTTGGGCCAGAAGCGCGAGGAATCCGGCGTGAGCGCCTCGTCTATCAAAATGATTTCGTTGTTGGGCAGCCTGCCGAACTCGAACTTCGTGTC
>DAHXMR010000040.1 GCA_027371655.1 Microcaldota archaeon | reverse complement strand
GCGAGGTTGGCCGTCCAGTCCATTTTGGAAACTGTTTTGCCCAGAAAATTGCCGGGCCCCCCGCTTTTCAGCGCGCCGATTGCCCCGAAAAGCGCGACTGCCGCCGCGTAGATGAAAAGCGAGAGCACCGCCACAAGCAGGGAGGGCTGGTGGTCGAGCGCGAGCACCACCGCGCAAAGAAGCGCAGCAACGCGCATTTTTTTCAGCACGAAGTACAGCAGGAAAACCACGAGCACCACGCCCAGGCTTATCGGCGTGTTGCGCGTGCCCCAGGACATCAGGTTGTAGGAATTGAGCGCGAGGAACGCGGATGCCACTCCTGCAATCCAGCTTTCGCTTGCCTGTTTTGCGAGCAGGTAAAAGCCCAGGGGCAGGAGGATTGAGAGGAAAAGCGCAAGTATTTTTATCGCCCAAACCCAGTTCAAGCCGGTTGCAAGCGAGATTGTTGCCGCGAGCACGGGGTACGCGGGCGAGTGGTAGCTTGTGGTGTTGCCCCCGAACACGAGTTCCTTTTCCGCCCAGTGGCCGGTTTCAATCACTATGCGCGCGCGGCCGGCGTGCAGCATGGAATTGTCGTACGTGGGAAGCATGAAGTCCTGTTTTTCGAACAGGCCGTTGTAGGCGATAAGGAAGCTGAACAGCACCACCGCGAAAAGCGAAAGCGCCTCTATTGCCCCCATTTTTTGGGCGTTGGCAGCCGCGTGCGCCTGTTCCTTTTCCGGTTTTTTCGAAGCCATCTTCTTTTTCATCCGTTATTTTGCAATGCGTTTCTTCGGCCGCTTATGCGCGCTTCACGCGCCAGATTTCCGCGCCGTTTTTGCCGTATATTTTTTCGAAATAATTTTTGTCCCCGAATTTTCCAAGCTCAGGGTACTTCCAGCCGTAGGCGTAGAACGCGTTCCTGCCCGACGCGAAGACGTAGCGTATGCCGTATTTGGAGAAAAGCGCGTTGGCCTCCTGCGACGAATTCGTGATGAACGCGCGCTCGTTGTCCTGGAACCGCTCGTTGGGCCTGTCGGCAAGCTCCCACGCGCCGCCTATGCTGCAGGTTTTCCTTGCGACCGCGGTGAGCATTTCGCACGCGAACAGGTCGGCCGCGAAAAGCTCGCCTTTTGCGATGTTTTTTGTCCGCCCAGATTGCGGCGTCGGTTTCCTCCGGGGTGACCACCGTGCCGTACCAGGGGTCGAGGGTGTCCTTCATGGTGGAAAAAGCGTCTTTTTGCAGGTCCAGGCGCAGCCCGGAAAACGGCACCTGGAACGAAAAGCTTTGCAGGCCGAGGCTGTTGTAAAACGCGGCGAAAATGAGCAACGCGAAAAAAGCCAGTTCGGAAACGGTTTTGCGCATGTTTCAGGCCTTCCTCTTCAAATGCAGGTAGCCCGCGGCCCCTATCGCCGCAAGGGTGAGCAAAAGCGAGTATTCGCGGAGCCCGAAGGAAAAAACCAGGGCGATTCCCGCGATTGCAAGCACCAGCAGGGACAAAAGCGCGCTTGAAACCGCGTTTTCCAAAAGCGAAAGCCCGCTTTCGCGGTGGAACAGTTCAAGCACGAGCCTGCCCGGCAGCACTCCCAGGATTCCAAGGGCTATCGCGGCGCGAAGCGCGTCCAGCAGGCCCGGCATCGCGGTAAGCTCGTTTGCAACCAAAACCAAATCCCCTGTTTTCAATTTCTTTTTTTTTATCGTGTTCGTTTAAGGTGTTCCGGTGAGCGCGTATATTTGTATTCCGCCCCTGTCGAAGCGTTTTTCGAACAACGCGCTTTTCGCAAAGCCGAAGGCGCATCCCGAAAACTTTTCGCGCTCGTCGTGCCCCGCGTAAACGTATGTCGCGTTGTATTTTTGCATGGTTGCCTTGGCGGTTTGCGCGCTTGCGCAGAAAATTTCCCCGATGTCGCTTTCCCGCTTTTGGTAGCCCGGCAGGCCGTAGTTTGCCATCCAGCTGGAATACCCGGAAATCCTGAACCTTCCCGCAACAGAGTCTATCGGGGAAATGTGGCCATAGTACGCGGCGAACACGCTTTTTTGCGCGGTGTTCGCGTCAATCCAGTTTCCCGCATCCACTTCGCCCCACGAAAGCGCCTGCCACTGGGACTGCGCGGTCCACGACAAAATCAGCAATGGCGTGAGCACGCTTGCGGCAACGAGGATTGCCGCGGCGGCCCGGTGGCCCCAAAAGCCCTTTTCCCAGAGGGATTCCAGGAACGCGGCCGCGAGGATGCTTGCGGGCACCGCGAGGTAGACAAAAAATTTCGCCATGTCCCAAAGCGTTCCCGAAAGCGAAACCGTGTTCGCGACCAAAAACATCGCAAGCATCCATGTGGCGAGAAATTTTTTTCCGCCGAGTTTTGGCAGCAAAAACAGGCCCGCAAGTGCGAGCAAGATCGGCATGCCCAAATTTGCCGCGTAGAAAAGCGGGAATTCGATTGCCTGCGCGAAAGGCAGCGCGATGGGGGGAATGGCGCCTTCCAGCCACCCGATTTTGCCTTGCTCGAATGCGAGCCATCCCAGTTTCATTTGGACGTTTCCGGCGGAGGTGGTTGTTGAAACCGCGGCGGCGACAAACGGCGCGGCAAGCAAAAGCGCGGGCAATGCGAACGCGAGCCCCGCGGGCAGGAGTGCCTTGGCGTTTTTGATTGCCGCCCGCACCGATGCGGAATTTTCCAGGGCATGGCAGATAAAGAAA
>DAHXMR010000039.1 GCA_027371655.1 Microcaldota archaeon | reverse complement strand
CTTGAGCACGCTTCCGCCCTTGCCGATGACAAGGCCGGGCTTGAGCGCCTCTATGTTCACTTCGTTGAACACGGGGTCGAAGGTTATTTCCTTGATTCCCGCGTCGGTCGGCACAAGGGACTTGATTATTTCCAGGGTTTTTTCCTGCGGGGAAAGCGACGCCGAGTCGCTTCTGAGGAGTATTTTCTTGCGCACGCGCGCCGCTATTTTTGTTATCAGGTTCTCGTCGTTGTAGAACGCCTTGATGCTCTTCAGATAGAGCACGACCTGGGGGCCCTCGGCCTCGACTTTGGTCAGCCCACAGTCGGGGGGCAAAAGTTCGTTCACTGAATCGAATAATTCCTTTGAATCGGGAGTTGCGTTTGCCACTGTAATTTGTTCACCGCTTTGGTTTTCGTAGTTTGAAGCGTTTTGCGCGTGTGCGTTGGGATATGCGGCTTTGGGCGCCGCTCTCCCGCGTAGTTTGCGCGTTTTTCAAATAGTTGTTATTCTGTTTTTGCCTTTTTGGGGTTTGAATTTTAAAAAATTGAAAATTGGAAAAGATGTTTTGCTGAAACCGTTTTCGGGGGTTGCGGAACAAGCGGGGGAATGCGCGGCAATTGCCGCGTATTGGCTTTATGCTCCCGCGTTTGCCACTTCGGATTGCGAGTATTTTTTGGCGCCGTCCTTGGTGATGACCACGACGTCGATTCCCTCGCCGGTGGCGTTGTCGCGCTTGATTGCCGCGCGGATTGCGCGAGTTGCGAGCTTGACCGCGTCGTCCGCGCTCATCTTGTCGGAGTAGTTCTCGTCGAGCACGCCGTATGCGACCACGCTCCCGGAGCCGGTCGAGACGTATTTGTCCTCAAGCAGTCCCCCGAAGGGGTCGAGGTCGAAAACGTGGGGCTTGGAGTCGTATCCCGCGATTATGAGCTGGACCATGTAGGGGAAGTACTTGTTTCCCTGCAAAATGTTCGCGACGAGAGTTGACGCGCCTTTTACCGTGAGTTCGCGGCCGCGCGAGTACTTGTAGAGTTCGAGCTCGGCGCGCAAAATGTGCGTGAGTTGCTGGGCGTCGCCGACTCCGCCTGCCATTGTGAGGGCGATTTTGTCCGCGACCATGTGCACTTTCTGCACGTCCTTGTTCGCGATGAACGTCCCCATGGTGGCGCGCTTGTCCGATGCGACAACGACCCCGCCGTCAAAAACGATGCCCACCGTGGTGGTGCCTTTGAGCATTTTTTCGTCGTATTCCATTTGTTTTCACCAAAGAGCTGGTTTATGGGCTGTTATTTAGAATTGGAAACTGGAAAATTTGGAATTGCCCTCTGCTTTCTCTGAACGGCCACGGTTCGCGGAAAGCTTTGCAGCGTGTTCCGCTCTGTAACGGAGACGCTGCGCCTTCAGCCCGTGTCCGTTCACGCCTTTAAAAAATTGGCGTAAAAAATCGGGAAAGTATTGCGCCGGATTGCGTTGTTTTGTTGCGGGCGAAATGCAAGTATGCCTAGGCCTGCAGTTAAAGAATTGAAAAAATCCGGCTGCCTCTAATCGGGTTTTTGACTGATTATCTTTGTGCACCGCATTGTATTTAAACTTTTTTGGCAGGGGTTTTTGGTGCCGGAAAATTTGAACAAGGTTAAAATAACGCGGGCGGTTTCCTATTATCCGGGTGTGGGGTTTTGGACGGCGTTCGCAAATTCGTTTTCGAATCGGGCAATCTAAAGCGCGTTGCCAGAAGCGGGTGGTGGCTTGCGGGGGTGAAAACTCCCGAAAGCGTTGCCGAGCACTCGTGGCGCACCTCCGTTGTTGCGCACGTTTTGGCGGGAATGGAAAACCTGCCCCAAGACCAGGCGCAGCGTGCCGTGCTGTTGTGCGTTTTCCACGACTTGCCCGAAGCGCGCTTGGGCGACATGCACAAAGTTGGCGCCACTTATGTCAACGGTTTCTCCTCCGCGCTGAAAAACGCGGCAAAAGCGCAGTCAAAACTCCTTCCCGGCCCTGCGGGGAAAACGTTTTTGCAGTATTATGACGAGTTTGAGGAAGGGAAAACGCGTGCGGCAATCGTTGCAAAGGACGCGGATTTGGTGGAAGCCGCGTTCCAGGCGCGGGAGTACA
>DAHXMR010000009.1 GCA_027371655.1 Microcaldota archaeon | reverse complement strand
ATTGAGAAAGACGGCTGGCTCGTGTTCCGCAACGTCAGCACCGCGCTGAACGGCAAACAAGGCGTATACGAGGAGCTTCCAAGCGGCAAAAAGATTCCCCTCACGCCGGCTCCCGCGCCGTCATCGGCGACTGCGAATTCCACGAACTCGGCAAAATAAGGCCGCTTGCCCAAAAAGGGCAAAAGTTTCGAATGATTACTGCAGGTTGGGCGAATGACTTTTTCAACGACCGGCGCAGGAACAACCAAAGGGAGAAAAAGCGGGGGTTCCACAAGGAATACTTCCCATGCATGTTTTTGCTTGAAAAAAGGTGTGTTTTGAAATGGCCGAAGAAATAAGCGAGGAAATGAAAAAGGACATAATCGAGTTCCAGAATTTGCAGCAGCAGGCGCAGTACAACGCCATGCAGAAGCAGCAGGCGATGCTGCAAATCGCCGAC
The DNA here is from genome assembly GCA_027371655.1 of Microcaldota archaeon. The sequence goes on along the minus strand of DAHXMR010000009.1, from coordinate 7,878 downwards.
GTGGAGAAGGCCATCGAGGAGCTCAAGGGCGCAAAAGGCCAGTGCTACCGCTACGCGGGAAGCGTCATAGTCCCAAAGGACAATGCGACGCTCGAAAAGGAGCTTGCCGAAGAAAAGGAGTCGCTCGAACTGCGCCAAAGCGTGCTGCAAAAGCAGGAGGACAAGATAAAGGAACGCGTGCTCTCCCTGCGCAAGAAGTTCGAGGGCCTTGAAAAGGGCGCCGGCGCAAAATAGTGCAAGTACGCTGCAACACCCAAAAGCGGCGCGCTTTGCGCGCCCGGGAAACTGAGGAGCTGCTTTTTTGGACGTTGAGAAGATTCGCGGGGATTTTCCGATATTGGAAACCGGGGTTGTCTACTTTGACAATGCCGCGTCGTCGCTTACCCCCGAGCCCGTCATTGAAAAGGAAAGGGAGTTTTACCGCGAGTACCGCGCGAACATCCACCGCGGCGCGCACCGGCTGACGCGCAGGGCGAGCGAGGAGTACGAAGGCGTGCGGCGCAAGCTGTCCAAATTTTTCAACGCCAGGGACGGCATGTTCGTAAACTGCAACAACACCACGTTCGGAATCAACCTCGTCGCGCTGGGCCTTGATTGGAAGAAAGGCGACGAGATTCTCATAAGCTCGCTTGAGCACCACTCCAACCTCCTGCCGTGGCAGCGCGTGGAAAAAAAAATCGGGGCAAAAATAGAGGTGTTCCGCGCGAGCCTTGATGGCGCGTTCGATGAAAGCGCTTTCGTTGAAAAAATAACTCCCAAGACAAAACTTGTGGCGATTACTGCGGCAAGCAACGTGCTTGGCACGACGCCTAACGTGGAGAAAATCTGCAAGGCCGCAAAGGACGCCGGGTGCCTTGCGCTTGTTGACGGCGCGCAGGTGGCGGGCCACAGGCCGGTGGACCTTTCAAAAATCAGGGCGGATTATTTCGCTTTTTCGGGGCACAAGGCGCTTGGCCCCACGGGGTCGGGGGCGCTGTTCGTGCGCAACAGCGCGCCGCTTGAGGCGGCACTGCTTGGCGGTGGCAACGCGAAGGACGCGGATTTCCATTCCTTCGTTCCCGAGGAGGGGGCGGAGCGCTTCGAGGCCGGCACGCCCAACATCGCGGGCTTCATAGGCCTCGGCAGGGCGTTGGACTACCTTTCGGCGCTTGGTCTGGAAAACGTAAGAAACCACGAAATCGAAATGTCAAAAATAATGCTTAAAAGATTCGAAGAGCTTGAACAGTCAAGCAGGGGCAAGGTGAAATTGTTCGGCCCCCGCGACCCGGCCTTGAAAGGGGCGGTTTTCCCGTTCGTGGTGCAGGGCATGGACGCGCACCAGGCGGCCGTGATGTGCGACGAATTGCAGAAGGTCTGCATAAGAAGCGGAATGCACTGCGCGGCGCCGTTGCACAAGCTTTTGGGCGTCAAGGGCACGGCGCGCGCGTCGCTGCACGTTTACAACACGGAAAAGGAGATTGGGAAGTTCTTCGAAGCCCTTGAAATGATTTCAAAGCTCTGAGGGTTTTTTTGGCATAACACGTTTGTTGGTTGGAAAAAATGATTTGTATTGTCGCGCTGGTTGTTTTTGCGGTTTTGGGGATTTTTAGCGCGTATTACCGCAAGTTGGCGGCCGAGGCGTTTGACTGCGTTTTCCGCCGCATTACGCTGCGTCCGTGCAAGAGCGGGCTTGATACGCGGCTGAAGGCGAAAATCGTTGCAAAGAGCCTTGGCGCGCACCCCGCCTTGGGGCGTTTTGTGAACGCGCATTTCGAGGCGCTTTCGTGGACGCTCACAGTACTCATGTTGGCAAGCACGTATTTTGTTGCCGTGGGCGCGTACAATTTGTATGTTTTCGGCTCGTGCGACCCCGTGCACCCGGAGGGATGCCCGTTCAGCGCGTTGGCGGGGGCCGCAAGCGCAAACCAGTTGCCGGAATGCACGGCTTTGGCAAACGGCACGGTTCGCATCGACTATTTTTACAGCGAATCGTGCAGGTTCAGCGCGAACCAGACGCCCATCCTTGAAGAATTCGCGGCAAAGGCGGGAAACGTCCGGATAATCCGTCACTGCGTGCAGGTGCACGCGGGCGATGACGCGCTTTGCTCGGCAAAGTACGGGAACCTCCAATTCGTGCAGGACTCGGCGCTTGCGCAAAAAATCGGGTTGGCAAAAACGCCCACTATGTTCTTCAACTGCAACAGCCGCCTCGAAGGCGTGCAAAGCGCTGAAACTCTTGCCAAAACCGCGGGCGCCGCGCTTCAAAGCAAAAGGTAAGCGCGGTTTGCTTGCGGCGGAAAAGAAGCATTAAAATCCGCGCTAAAACTATTTTTTGCATGCAATCCCCGGGGAAGCGCAAAATTTCCGAACTTGACGCTGCCTTGCGCAGGCTTTCGGGCCCCACGCTGATTACTTTTCAATCCGTCGGGGACGTTGACGCCGTTGCAAGCAGCCTTGCCCTTGCAGAGCTCGTGCCGCAAAGCGTGGTGCGCGCAACTGGTGAACTGAATGCGCAATCGCGCCGGCTGCTTGCGCACTTCGGCCTCGCGGTGCCCAAAATCGAGTCCCTCGAAGGCTTCAAGAACGTCATAATCGCCGACGCGGGGAATGCCGGGGTGCTTGGGGACTGGGGCGTGTCAATCGAAAAGTTCAGGGGGAAAATCGTGGTGGTGGACCATCATTACCATTCGAAGCCCCTGCCCGCGTTCTTCACTTACGAGGACGTGGGGAAAAGCAGCACGTGCGAAATCGTTTTCGAGCTCTCAAAGCTCCCGGGGCGGAAGGGGGCGCTTGGAAAGCGGGAGGCGCTGCTTCTTGCGGCCGGGGTCATTTCGGACACGGCGTTTTTCAAGAGCGCAAACGATTCGACGTTCGCCGCCTTGGGCGAGCTCTTGGACGTAATTGGCAGCGGGAACACGGATTATGAAAAAGTCGTGAAACTCATAATGATGCAGCCGGATGTTTCCGAGCGCCTGTCGCGGCTTGAAGCGCTCCGGGGCGCGGAGATAACGCGCAGGGGGAACTGCCTGGTTGGCCGCGCTTATTCGAATGCTTTCGAGCTTTCGTGCGCAAGCACGCTTGTGGAGGCGGGGTGCGATTACGCGTTTGTCGGGAACAAAAAGCATGGGCGGATGTTCTGCGTGCGCTCGGAGTCCGCGAAAGGTAATGTTGGAAAGATAATGGAGCGGGTCGGGATTGCGATGGGCGGAAGCGGGGGCGGGCACGAAAAGGTCGGGGGCGCAAACGGCAAGCCGGAGAACGTTGAAAACGCGATGGCACTTTGCGAAAAACTCGCGCTCGGACAGTGCAAAAAATCACAGCGCCAGAGGGGCCACAATTGGTAAACCACGCGAAGCCGGGAATAAGCGCCATAATTCCCGTTTACAATGAGGAAAAAATCATCGCCAGCAACAGCCTTAAAATCCTCAAACACTTCGAAAAGCAGGGCTTCAAGGACTGCGAAATCCTGCTGTGTGATAACGGCAGCACGGACAAAACGCCGGAAGCTGCGAAAAGCGTTTCACGGCGCGAAAAACGGGTGAAATACCTGCGGACCGATTACAAGGGAATTGGGCACGGGTTCATCTTGGGCGCCCGAAAAGCGAAAAACAACATTTGCATTCTTTACGCCATAGACGACCCATTTGAAAAATCGTTCATACCCCGCTCAATAGGGCCAATAACATCCGGGGAAGCGGACATTGTAATAGGTTCAAAGGGGCACCCCGAATCCAAAAGCGAGCGCCCGCTTTTGCGCAAGGCATTTTCAAAAGCCTACAACCTGCTGACAAACGCATTTTTCCCCTTGGGAGTGGCTGACACCCAGGGGTCGCTTGCATTCGACCTGAAAAAAACAAGGAAACTCATTGAGGAGACGGTTGCAAGGGACGCTTTTTTCGAAACGGAATTCATAATACGGGCCCGGACAAAGGGGTTAAACGTGCGGGAAATACCGATAAACGCCAAAGACAACCGGAAAGACTCGAAAATAAACCCGATTGCAACCGGATTAAATCTGGTCGCACAACTCGTAGCGCTCCGTTTTAGGCTCCACGGGCTTAAAAACGCGCCCCGCTAACTAAAAAGGATTTCTTCCAAATGCCCCTTCTTAACTGGCTTCCAGAAAAGGAAAAACTGCAAATTTGCGGCATCTATCTGACCCTAGCCCTGCTTTCGACTTACCCCCTTGCGTTGAATTTCACTTCCAGCGTGCCCGGCGGGGGGGACGCGTACTCGCATATGTGGAACATGTGGTGGTACAAGCACGCCATCTTCGACCTTCACACGAACCCCTTCCAAACCGACTACGTCACGTATCCACATACTCTTAATCTCGGAAGCGTAAACGACGGGCTTCTGCCAATAGCAATGAGCATCCCGCTTCAATTCCTGTTCAGCCTCACCGCAACATACAACATTCTGCTCATTCTGACATTCGTACTTTCCGGGCTCGGCGCGTACTTGCTGGTCGAATACATGACAAAAAACAAGAACGCCGCACTGATAGGCGGAATGGTTTTTGCATTCAGCCCCTACCACCTCGCAAAGGGGCTTGGCGCGCTTTTTCTTGCGAATGTGCAATGGCTTCCGTTCTACGCGCTTTTTCTGTTGAAAACATTTGATGAAAAATCCGATTGGAAAGCCCCGGTTCTTGCAGGTATCTTTTTCGCGGCCGCATCGCTTTCGGACTGGACATACATGATGTATCTCTTGATGTTTACCGCGGCATACGCGCTGTATGCACTGGTGGTCCGCAGAAAGCCGTTTAACAAAGCGCTTGCCAAAAAAGCCACGATTCTTGCAGTGGTGTCAGCACTGCTGGTAATTCCCGCGCTTTACCCAATCATTAGCAGCGCTGTGAGACAGGAAACCAGCACCGCCCCCCTGTCCGATACAATAGAGCTTTCCGCGGATATGCTCGGATTTTTTGCGCCAGGCATCCTGCACACAATTGCAAGGAACGCCCCTTGGACTCCCGGGGATTTTTACAGCAAACGTCAGTACACCTCGGGGGAGCGCACGGTATACTTGGGATATACCGCGCTGGCACTGGGCATTTTTGGAATGATTGCGCGGTCAAAGAAGGCGTTTTTTTGGTTTGCAGCAGGGCTCGTGACCTTTGTTCTGATGCTCGGACCGGTCCTCCACATAGGCGGCAACGATTCCTGGCAGTTCGGAAACACAACAGTGCACGTAGAGCCCCTCCCGTACCTGGTCCTTGGCAACCTGCCATTCTTTTCATACCTCCACGTCCCCGCGCGGTTAGACGCCATCCTTACGCTGTGCCTAGCGGTTCTTGCCGGATTTGGAGCGGCGGCGTTGTTTGAACGGCTGGAAAAACGCAAGAACAACGGCGCCAGGACAGCGGCGATAGTCGCAATCTTCGTGCTTATATTCATCGAATACGCCGCAGTACCCTATCCGCTCTCCAGTACAGAAATACCCGCATATTACCTAGAGCTTAAAACAAGCAATGGCAACGAAGTGCTCTTGGAATACCCCGCGATAACCGCCGAAACACAAGAGTACGACTATTTCCAGACGGTTCACGGCAAAAAAATCGTTTGGGGCCACTTCCAGCACAATCTCAACAGCCCCCAGCTGCTCGCATCCATGGACGAGTCGCCGGTGCTTTCGCGGTTCACCCGCTCGGGACAAAACGGAATACTTCAACTCAGCACCGCTGACGACGCCTTGACCGCAAAAAGCATACTCTCATACTACAACATCACCCGCCTAGTCTTCCACAAGAAACGATTTTACTCCGACGAAAATCAGCCATACTACAGCAGGACCGGGCTAGTGCGCATAGGAACGTATGCACAGGCATTGAAATTTGCGGAAACCCTTTCAAGAAAAAAGGCCTTCGAAGACGGCGAGGTCATCGTCTTTGAAACCGACCGCCAGAACGCACCGTTCCTGCTGCCGGCCTTCAAGGACAACTGGGACTATTCGTACGAGGGCTATTCGTACAACGATAGCACGTTTCCGCGCTACATTCCGATTAAAAATAACTCCAAGCCGGCCATAATCGAGATACTCAGCAATTTTGGCAAGCCCGTGCAGGCAAACCTGAGCGCAGCGTTTCGGAGAGACTGCAGTGAAAACTGCACTGCAGGGGCGGAATTCGAGATTAACGGGAACAAACTGGGCCGCTTTGAAACCGAAGCGAGCGGCACATTTGGGAATATTACCATAAACAACCTCAGGATTGAACCGGGAAAAAACGAGTTGGTTATTTCAGGACACGCCGACCAGCTTGAATTCCGAGAAATCAAGCTGACCTACCGGTAGAGCCCCGTTATGCACGCCAAAAACCAACAAATATTAAACCTTCAAAGCACAAAGAATTTTCTTTGTTCCAGTTCCTTTTTTTCGTTAACTTGCTGTTCCCGCTGAAAAAGTCGGGGGGTTGGGCTAGCCTGGCTATGCTTTCAGGTTTGGGACCTGAAGACCTGAGTTCGAATCTCAGACCCCCCATACTTTTTATTTCCATCCACGGTTAGTTTTAGCGGGTGGTTTTGTGGCAGTCAAACCGTTTGTGTTTTTTGCGCTTGTTTTCTCTCTGTTGCTTTTCGGCTGTGCAAGTTACGGCCAGCCTGCCGCAACCCCGGCGGCCACGCCGGCTCCGGGACAAGTTTCCGTGCCTTCGGCAACTCCAGCCACGGCTTCGGCGGGGGTTGCAACCGCCCAGCCAACTGCGGCGGCTTCCGCCACGGCGGCCTCGGCGCAGGTTGTTGAAGTGAAAATCCAGGGATTCAAGTTCGTGCCGGCAGAGATTTCCATTCCAGCCGGGACAACTGTGAAGTGGACGAATTTGGATTCCGTATCGCACACGGTGACAAGCACTTCCGCGCCCGCAGGCGGGGAGTTCGGCACCAACACGCTTGGGAACGGCGAGTCGGGAAGCGTTGTTTTCAACACCGCCGGCACATATGATTACAAGTGCAGCATCCATCCGAACATGAAGGGCAAGATTATCGTCGGCTGATTTTTGCCCGGGACGAAAAAACAGGATGCCGGGAAGCCGTTCCAGCTCGGTTCAGATTCCGCTGACGTTGAAAAGCGTGCCTATTGCGAAGGTAATTGCCGCGCAAAGGACTCCGATGAATGCCATTTCAAGCCCGCTTTTGAGCCAGTTTTTCTGCGTGAATTTGCTTTTCAGCACGCCCGCCACGAAAAGGGCGGCGATTGAAAGCAATCCCGATGCAATCAATGCCTGTTGCACGGGCAGGTTGAAGAAGAACGGCGCTATGGGGACAAGTGATGCCGCAACGAACGCAAGGCCGTTAACCGTTGCGCGTTTGAGGGGGTTTGCAATCGTTTCTTCAGCAAGCCCAAGTTCCTCGAGCATCATCACACGCAGCCACACCTTCTTGTCGGAGGTGATGGTTTTGACGGCGTCGTCAAGCTGTTTTCCCTTGAATCCCTTGAGCTTGTAAAGCGTGCGGATTTCGTCTTTTTCGGCAAGGCTCTTGTGTTCTATTTCCCAAGCTTCGCGGCGGAATTCCTCTTCGAAGAACTCGTTTTGCGACTTGTGCGAAATGTAGGTGCCGAAGGCCATGGAAAGCGCGCCGGCAATGGCGCCCGCAACGCCGGCAAGCAGGACGAAAGAGCTTGACGCGGCGGCGCCGCTCACGCCGGCAACCAAGCTGAAGATGGAGACGAACCCGTCGTTCATCCCCAAAACAACGTCTTTCACAGCTCCCCCGGAACGCACGTGCTCCTCGGCTATGAATGGGTAAATCCCGCTATCTTGGGCGGAACCGCCCTCGGCATCGGCGGTTTGGGGGGTATTTTTCTTAGGCATCAAAGATTGCATCAAGAAGAATAGTATCAGAAGCTACCTCGTTCCTCACAGCCTTGAAGGGCTCGGCCTGGGACAGTTTCATCATCTAA
>DAHXMR010000260.1 GCA_027371655.1 Microcaldota archaeon | reverse complement strand
CAGCCATCGCGGGTTTAACTCGATTTGCATGCGGTCCAGGTAATCTTGAAATTGCGCATCGGTGGCAACACTTGGCTCCCAGCACAGATAGCGAATGGCACGACGGGTAAGCGACTCTCTTTTACCCGCCGCGAAATCCTTCCACTTCAAGTCGTATTGGATCTCGTTGTGCACCCATTCCGCGAGCATCGCCATCTTTTCGAAGTCGTTGGACGCCTTGCCCTGCACCACGCCCTGCGCAATCGAGGCTATTTCCGGGGTGATGTTGACAAGCGCGCTTTGGACCAGGAAATCGGAGGGCTTTTCGCGCGCGGCCGGAAAAGACGCCTTCGAGGGGTCGAAGCTGGTGGAAATCCTCGCGTGAAGCGAAACGTTCTGCTGCTGGGTCGAGGGGTAAAGCGTGAACACGAGCACCGTGTTGTTGAACTCGTCTTTTTCAACGTCGTACTTGCGGTCGGAGGAATATGACGCGGTTTGGAACGCGGTGTTCGACGGCGGGTAAACCCTCAAGCCCGCCTCGGAGGGAAGGCGCACCGGGCCGAAGTCAAGCGTCCATGAGAGGTTGGCGTCGTACTGCGCGCTTCCCACCCCCTTGGCGTCGAACGCGTGCGCGAAAGGCGAAAGCAACAGCGCGGAAAACAAAAGCAGTGCCGAAAATCTCATGGAAACCGTTTGGGAACGCGCAAATTAAAGCCGAACGTTGGGAGGCAAAGCTGGAGCCGAATCGATTGAAAATGGAAAGAGTGCCGCAGGCCTGATTTGAACAGGCGACACATCGGTCTTCAGCCGATTGCTCTCCCAGGCTGAGCTACTGCGGCGGCCAAAAATATGCGATAAAAGTTGGGACATTTATTTGCCCGTTAAACGTTTTTAACCCATTTGATTTGGTTTTCAAGCGTCCGGCTTATCCGCCTCCCCCGGCTTTTTCCCAAAGCCTTCGGGGGGGTTTTGCGCGCTGTTTTTTATACTGCAAACCGCGAAAGGTTACGACGTTAGTTTTGCGGTTTGCAATCCTGCAAGCCAAGCAAAATGTTCGAAAAGCTTTCTTGGCTTGCAATAAGCTGCAAGCGCAAGTTATCCTGGGATTTGAAATGGCCGGAAAACCAAGCGGAATCGAGGGCTCGCTTTCCGAGTTCGAGAAGAGGTTCGAAGCCGCGTTCGAAAAATCGGATTTCGTTTCCGATGGGATACGGGTCGCCCTCGACTTCGAGGAGGAAAGCCGGGCGTTCTACGCCGACGCGGCGAAAAAGAACCCCGACGCCGGCGTGAGAAAACTCTTCGAATTCCTTGCGGGAGAGGAAGCGCGCCACTTTGCTCTTTTGGAGGGGCTGCAAAAATCGCTTGAAAAAAGCGGCAAATGGAGTGCAATCCCCGCGCAACCCCGCATAAGGGGGCCCGACATTTTCAAATTGAAGGCAGCCGACAGCGGCGAGCTTGAAGCGGGCGCGGAAACCGCCGTGCTTTCGGCATTGCACGCGGAAAAGGAGTCGCAGTACTATTACACGCGGCTTGCGGTAAAAATCGGCGAAGCCGCAGGAAGGAAATTTTTTGCCAAAATGGCGGATTTCGAGAAAACTCACGCGCAGTTGCTTGACGGCATGTTCGAGCAGATGCTTTTCGTGCGCGACATGCAGCTGGGATAAGTGGGATTTTTTCCAGCTAATTTTTCCTCTGATTTTTCAAGTCAATGACAATGTGAACTCTTATGGGGCTTCCTGAAAAACTCGCGGAATTGGAGGCGGAGTACGCCAAGACGCAGAAGAACAAGGCGACCGAGTTCCACCTGGGCCTTTTGAAGGCGAAAATGGCGAAGCTCAAGCGCGACATTTCCGCGCCAAAGAAGGGCGGCGCGGTTGCCGGCGGCTTCGATGTCAAGAAAACGGGGAACGCGTCAGTCGTGCTCATCGGCCTGCCGTCGGTTGGCAAGTCCACCATCCTCAATGCACTCACGGGCTCGAAGTCCAAGACGGCAAGCTACGCGTTCACCACGCTTTCGTGCATTCCCGGCGTGATGAAGTACAAGGGCGCGCTTATCCAAATCCTCGACTTGCCGGGCATCATCGCGGGCGCAAATACGGGCAAGGGCCGCGGGAAGGAAGTGCTTGCCGTCGCGCGCAACGCGGACCTCGTGCTTTTGGTTTTGGACGTTTTCCAGCCCACCTACCGCGACAGGCTGATAGGCGAATTGGAGGGCATAGGGATACGCGTGGACCAGGAGCCGCCGAACATTTTCATCCACCAGACGGACCGCGGCGGGATAAACATAAACTACGACAAGAAGCCCACGCATTTGAACGACAAGATCGTCATGGCGGTGCTCAACGAGTACGGGATTTTCAGCGCGAACGTGAGCGTGCGCGAGGACGCGACGGTGGACCAGTTCATCGACGCGATAGTGGGAAACCGCAAGTACGTGCCCTCGCTGACCGTGATGAACAAGGTGGATTTGGTGAAGCCCGAGTTCCTCAAATCCATGGGCTACCAGTTCATCCCGATTTCCGCGGACAGGTGCACCGGGGTCGAGGAATTGAAAGAGGCGATTTTCAAGAAGCTGCGGCTCATACGCGTGTTCACAAAATCACGGTTCGAGGACGCGGATTTGGAGGCGCCCCTGCTTTTGCGCGAGGGCAGCAAAGTTATCGACTCGTGCGAAAAACTGCACCGCGACCTGAAAAAGGAGTTCAAGTCCGCGCGCATCTGGGGCCCCTCGGCCAAGCACCCGGGGCAAAAAGTTGGGGGCGACCACATATTGCGCGACGGGGACATAATTTTCATCGAGAAAAAATGACTTAAGCTGGACTTCCTCGAACAACGCGGGGTTTGATTGGGCGGCGGTGCGGGGCACATGAAAAAATCGCTTTTTTGGAAAATCGCGGGCGCGCTTTGGAACGCGCTTGTTTGGGCGCTTGGGGGCATTTTCAATCTTTTGAAAAGCGCCGCGATTTTCGCATTCAACGCCCTGTCGGCTGCAGTTTCCAATGCGCGGGCGGGGATGAAAAAGCCCGAAGTTGAGGCCGCGTATGAGGCGTTCTCGGAAGTGAAGGCAACCAAGGGCAGCGCGGGCGAATTGGAAAAAGCGCTTTACTCTGGCAAAAGCCTTATCGGCATAATACTCGGCGGCCGCGGGAGCGGAAAAACCGCGCTGGGCTTGCGGATTCTTGAAAACGCCAGGGCGCGCGGCCGGGCGGTCGAGGCGCTTGGCTTTTCCGCCGAAAGCCTGCCATCGTGGATACGTTGCGTCTCAACACTTGACGAGGTGAAAAACGGGGCGTTCCTGCTCGTCGACGAGGGCGGAATAGTCTTTTCCGCAAGGAGCGCCTTTTCAAGCCCCAACAAGCTCTTGTCCGACCTTCTCCTGATTTCACGCCACAAGGATTTGAGCGTCCTTTTCATTTCCCAAAACTCGTCGAACCTCGACGTGAACGCGCTGCGGCAGGCCGACTACCTGCTTCTAAAGCGGCCGTCGCTTCTGCAGAAGGACTTCGAGAGGAAAATAATCGGCAAGATATACGAGGAAAACAAGCAAGGCTTCGGGGAATTCGCAAGCATGCCCGGCTTGTTCCTGGCGTACTCGGACGAATTCCTGGGGTTCGCGCAAAACGGCCTGCCCTCGTTCTGGAGCGAAAAAACCGGCAAGGCGTTCAAGAACTATCCAATGAAATAACGGTGCCCAAACACGCCTTACCTGGCGTTGTACCACTTTTCGTAGTCTTTATGGCTGCCTGCGAAATAGCTTTTTCGGATTCCGGAAGAATCGCCGGACTTGTAAACAATCCGATAACCGCCAACTTCTTCCACGAAATACGGCGGGCAGTGCTTCAGGTGCCGTCCCCGGATTCCAGTTTTGAGTTGGAGGATTTTCTTGGAAATGCGTTCCTGCACCGATTGGCCGAGCTTGGCAAAGTGCGCATCCCATCCGGACTCGAATGCGAGGGCAAACTCTTCCAAAAACTCAAGCCACTGCTTTCTTTAGATGCGGGTATTTTGCCAGCACCTGCTTCAAGGATTCGGGCTTTTGCCTTTTTTCAAATTTTCCTCTTCCATCTTGAGAATCTTGCGGACGACCAAGTCGTCCTCCGAAGGCTTGACAAGGCCATACAATTGGTTGAGCGCCAAAACCGCGATGCGGATGGCGTCAGTTTTCGAGCGGGCGATTCCCGCGTTCACCGCGCGCTGGAGAATCAGCTCGGGCACGCCGACAACTTCAATAGTGGTTTTCATAGTCAAACTAATAGTCAAATGACTATAAAAGCGTTCCGCGAGGCGGGGCTCAGCGAACAGATGATGCAGCCCTACGCCCGCATAGTGCTGATGCACGTGACGATAATTTTCGGCGGAATCCTGTTCTCCGTCTTCGAGGCGCCGCAGGCAATGCTCGCCTTGCTTGTAGTGCTGAAAACCGGGGTGGATTTGGCGGCGCACGTTGCCGAACGCAACAAGTACGCGCAGGAAAGCTGATTCGGGCTATTGGGACAACCGGCGTTTTATCGGCTGTTTTAAGTAATTATCCGGCAAATATTTACCAGTCGGGCCTGTGGTCGAGTGGTTAAGACGTCAAGGAGCCAAAAGCCGTTTTTGCCGCTTTTTGCTTCGCGTAACCCTTACACGGTGAAAACCGGGAGTCCGATCCTCCCCGGGCCCATATTTATCATGCCTAAGCGGAACGCGCGTCCAAAATGCGCCCACAGACATTGTTCTAAGCCGCATTATCGTCCTGTGAAATTTCTTTTTTCCGACAACCAGCGTGTTTCTGCTAATCTTGCCGAAGATTATTCCCTGTTCCCCTGCTGCGCGTTTTATTTGGCATAGGAACGGGTAGTTTTTTCCTTCCAGCATTATTCCGAAGGTTCCGCCCGAAAAATAGCCATCGGTGTCGAACAAACCGGCGATAAAATTCCGGCATAACTTCCCCCGTTCAAACATTTTCGGCAACGCAAGCCGCGATTTGTCCTGCGGAAGGCCGATGCCGTTCCTGAAATACAGCCAAATTATCCGATTGCTTACCAGCAAATCGTAATAATCCTTGTCTTTGCGTTTCACTATTTGCCCGGAGTATGCGAAGCATTCCAAAAAGAGCCGGTTCAGCAGTTCAAGGTATCTTTTTGACTTGTTGGTGATTGCGATTGCAATGCGGGGATATTTGGTGTTCTTGCGGGAGCTTTTCTTGAAGCAGCCGTCGCCGGCAATCGCCCCGCCCAAATATGCGGCCTCGCAGGAAGGCTCGGCGGGGATTTTTGTCACGTATTTGCTTCGCTTTACTTTGACCAAAAACCCTTCCGGAATGGGCGTTGCCCTGAAGTCGGAGACGATTTCCGGGTCGAACAAGGAGGAAATTTCGAGCATAATGTTTCGAAATTAAAAGCAATTTTTAAGCGCTTGGCAGGTGCGTTTCCGGTGACGTACCGCTAGTCCCCTTTACGCTACGCTCGGCGCTATATGGAAGACTGCGGAACAACTCGGTCAATTGTTGAGTGCCGCGAGTAGTATCTGATTCTAATGTTTTGAACAGCCCTATCGAATGTTTAGCTAGTGATATCTCTTCCGGCATCGAATCCACGACGCCCAATCCTAGCGTATACCGTTTTCGGTAATCTGTTTCCTTGAACCCTTTGTCTGCGGGATAACTTGACGTTAAATAATGTGGATAGAGTACTGCCGAAAGCAAATACAAGTCGATGGGGAGAGCTGTTATTCGACTCAACTCGCGGCTAAGTTTTTCCGTACTTTGCTCTATTTTCTCACCAAGCGCAAGCAATTGGACTACTTCCGAAGGGGGTAAGGAAAACATTTCTTTGCTGTTTTTTGCTAAATCGCGCAACTGAAGTAAATCCTGTTCGTAACTTTCTTCAGTTTTTGCACCGGCAGCTACCGACCAATCCTTAACAACATCTTTGCTCAGCAGTTCTACGAATGCTAATAACGGATTATGCCCAACTTTAGTTGCTATTTCGGCTTTATTTTCTACTAACCGACTACCAATAACTGGCGCGCTATGCAGAAACAACAAATAACCCTTCACTAACCGCTCTACGGATTCGGTTAGTTCGTTTACTGCGGTAGCATAGTACTGATGGGCATATGCATACTCAGCTAATTCCAGCTTCTCTTCGGCTGTGGAAACCCAATCAGATATCTCTTCGAATGGAGGCAACTATTTCACCACGCCGAGGTTGAGTTTTCAGCGCATAAATTTCGCTTAAATTGTTGGTGTACGCATTATTGGATTGGCGCCGGCTTATTCCTCTTCGTCTTCCATCGTCGCCGCGTGCCCCAGGGACACCAATCCGGCGCCCAAGAGCACGAAGAGGAATGCGGTGAGGATTGCCATGGGCGGCGCAAGGTTTTGCGCCTCCATTTGCAGAATCGGGTTGTTAAGCGCGTATCCCAGAAGCGTTATCGCGCCAAGCAGCGCGGCAAGCGCGCCCAACGGCGCGAGGAATGGGCGCGTTTGGCGGATTCCGCCGGTTGAAAACAGGCCTATTGCGGATATTATGACGAAGCCGACCAGGGCCCCGACCGCGGGCATTCCCGGCAGGCCGGCGTACGCCTTTTGGGGGTCTTCCTTCACGAACAGGTTCTCTATCCCCGTGCGGATTCCGAAGAACACCGAAAAAAGGATGCTTGCCATTATCAGGAAAATCACGCTTGTGGCAACCGGCAGCACAAGCTGCGCCAGCCCCTCCCGGTTTTCAAGCAGTTCGGCGAGGCAGAAGAGCACCACGCCGGCCATGATGAATGAGAATGCGGTGAGGAACTTCATGCTCACCGTGCCCTCGGGCGCGAATTTCAGCGCCTCGATTCCGAAAACCCAGGCGGCCGTAACAAGCAATCCCGCGGCACAAACAAACGCAGCAATCGCCTTGGCGATTTGGATGCCCTGCCCGTCTTCGCGCCGTTCCATTTTTCCCGAAAAAGAAAACGCAAAAAGCGCTTAATAGCCCTTTGCCCTCCGCAGGATTTGAAAACCGTAAAAGCGGTTTTCCCAAAATGGTGTCCCCGCGGTTCGGAGTTAAGCTTCGCTTCGGGGAAGGGGGTCAGGAGGACCCTGAAACTGGGGGGAAACCAACGCAAATTGCAAAAGGCTTGCGGTGGTGTCCCCGCGGTTCGGAACGCTTAAATTCCCCCCGAAAGTTATTTGTCTTGAAAAAAGGGTGGTTTTTGGTTATGCACAGGATGGTTTGGCTCAAGTTCGGCGGAAGGACTTTGCACCTGTTGAAGCTCGCGGGCGCGCTTTTCTCGTTCGCGGCGGTGTTCAAGGTCGCCGAGGCGTCCTACCAGGTGTTCGTCGAGGCCTCCAAGTTGAAGGCGGCGATGGCCAACCCGGACCTCATCCCGCAGTTCTACAAGTGGACCATCTATTCCGCGTCTTACACGCGCGGGGCGGTCGCGTACAGCGTTTCCTCCCCCCAGGACATCGTGGGGATTTTCACCGGCCCCTTCGCCAACCTGCTGTTCTGGATAGGCGCGGCGGTGATTGCGATAATGGTATACCAGGCCGGCCGCGTCATCCTTCCCCTTGAGGAGTACGAGGAGAAGATTTCCGAGCACCACCGCAACCTCATCGCAAAAGCCGTGGCGCACGCGAAAAAGAAGAAGTAAGGCGCGAAAACGCCCCAAGTTCATAGCAATCCGCCAAGGGGGCGTCTTTCGCAGCGCTTCCGGGTTGCAATAGCTTTTGGCCCTTCAGCCCCGCGCGCTTTTCCGCGGCAGCGACGCGTACGTTTTTCCGTCTATGCTTGCCTGTGCCTGCGGGCCGTTGAGGAAGTCGAACAGCGATTTTTGCCTTAGCGCGTAGCTTCCATCGGGCTGTTTTTGTATCGTTACCATTGACTGCAATTTTTTGGTTACTATAAGGTTCCAGTTTTGCTGCGCCTGCCGGGTTTTCTCGAAGCTTTCAGGCGATTCCCCTGACATTTTGTCCTGAAGCTGTTCGGGAAGGCCGGAACCCGGGCCTTCGCCGTTTTGAAGCGCGGTTCGCCGTATTTTTTCCGCCGCCTGCCCGAGAAGCATCGCTTTCTTTTCGTCCTCGCTCTTTGTGGCGGCAAGCACGTAGGCAATGCGCGCCTCAGGGTTCGCAATTTCCTTTGTCTGGGCATTATCTAGGTTTTCCTTTATCGCATTGGCGCTTAGGTTGTTGTTCTTGTAGGTCTCTATGAGCTTGACCAGCGGGACGCCCTGCTCGTGGGAAAAATCCTTGAGAACCTGCTGCTGTTCCGCGGTCAAATTGTAATGGTCGTAGATGCGCTGGAAGTCGCTTGAATACCGCGACTCCGCGTCCGACTGCAGCTGCCGTTGCTGTTCCAGCAACGATTCTACCTGTTGCCGGGGCGAAACGTTTTGCACGTGCTCCACCGCGCGCTGGCCGTGGATGCGGTTCAACAACTGCGCGGGGGCGTTGCGGCCGGCATACGACCCGCCAATTGCTGCAAGCGAAAGCCCTATTGCCGCAGCCCTGCGCAAAGCGAAATTGGGCTTTTTGCCCTGTTGCGGTTTTCTTCCCTGCGAAGGTTCAAAGAGTCTTGCCATAATAGTTTCCCTCTTTTTCAAGTATTTAATCCCAAGAGTTGGGCTTTTGTCAAACTCTCATCCTTTTGCGGTCTGCGAAAAGCGCGCGGCTTGTGGGCGTTTGGCGCAATGCCGCAAACTGCTGGCCGGTTTTTTTGAAGCGGTCCGCGCTAAGATTTTGAACTGGCGCATCGGCGCCGGATTTTGGCGAGGGAAGAAATTGGTTATGCTGGCGCCCGTTTACGCTGTAATTTCTGAACGCGCGGGCAGTGCTTTCCTTCCAT